>VAUM01000166.1 GCA_005774595.1 Actinomycetota bacterium | reverse complement strand
GCGCTCGATCCCCGACAGCGGCGCCGGGGCGTCGTCGAGCGCGACGGTGAGGTCGTAGCCGACCACCTCGGCGGTCGTCTCGAAGCCGCGCACCACCACGTAGTACTCGCCGGCGCCGGGGATGCGGTAGCGGAAGTACTCGCTGGACACGGGCGGCCCCGCGGCCGAGAAGGTCAGCGCGTCCGCGAAGTCGCCGACGTCGGCGGTGAAGGGCGCGAAGAGGTACAGGTCGAAGTCGCCCGAGCCGTCGGACGCGAAGTCGTGCGTCAGCCTCGCCTCGAGCGACTCGCCCGGCGCGGTCGCGACGCGGTACACATCGAGCGTGTCGGTCGCGGACAGCGTGCCCGAGACCGGCGCCAAGATCAGCTCGGCGGTCGCTGGGGTGTCGTTGGGCTCGGTGTCGAGCGCACACACGCCGCCGGCCGAAGCGACCGCAGCGCTCGCGGCCCACACCAGCGCCAGGGATGCCCCGAGTGCGACCAGGTGCGCGGTCCTTCGCATACGAGCCCTGCCCCGTCCGACGTGGCCTGCCCCCTCACCGCGATTGTCACGCGCGCGGCGGGCGCGGGCAAGCGGGAGCGCGCCGGAAGCGAAGGAGGCGCCCCGAAGGGCGCCTGAGCTTCATGACGGACCCCCTCCGTAGCTGCGCGCGCGAGCGCCGTGCCGGCGCCCGCGTCCCTCGACTGCGAGTGTACCCGTCCGTGCGCCACACCCGAACTGCACGGCATTCGGCACCGCCTCACTCGTAGTCCGCGGCCGCGCGCACGAGCGCCTCGAGCGCCGCACCGAGGGGCAGGTCCGTCCGCGCCTCGATGAACAGCGCGCCGCCCTCGCGCCGCATCCGGAGTAGGCCGAGATGCTCCAGCCACTGCAGCTGCTCGTACAGCTGCCCCATGCCGACGCGCGCGGCCCGGCCGATCTGGCGGAACCACAGCCGCTCGTCGCCGGCCCGGGGGGCGTACAGGACGCGGATGACGGCCGCCCTGGATCGCGAGCCCATCAGATGGTCCAACAGCGAGGTGAGTCGAGGCCGCATGGAAGATCCCCTCCTTGTCGTCTCGTCCGCCGCGGGCGGACCCCTTCCCCCCGCCCATACGGTTTGTCGGAACGATCGTTCCGTCAAACCGTATGGGCCGAGAAGAGCCCGCCGAGCCGGCGGGCAGACGAGAGGATGGCGCGCGCGTCGAAGCGCGAGCCGACCCAAGTCCAAACAGGATCGAAACGGAACGCGCGGGGCCGGAGCGCGCGGCTCTACGCGAGCGCGGCTGCGCTCGCAGGCGCGCAGTCGAAGCCGGCGGCAGCCTCGAACGCGGCAGCGGCCCGCAGCAGCGCGCCTTCCGCGAAGTGCGTCGCCATCATATGCAGCCCCATCGGCATGCCGCTCTCCGGGCACAGCCCCGCAGGCACGCTGATCGCGGGGATGCCGGCGAGGTTCGCCGGGATCGTGTAGATGTCGGAGAGGTACATCGCGAGCGGGTCGCCGCTCTTCTCGCCGAACGCGAACGCAACGGTCGGCGCGGTCGGCGTGAGCAGCACGTCGAACCGCTCGAACGCGGCCGCGAAGTCGCGCTTGATGAGCGTGCGCGCCTTCTGCGCCTGGCCGTAGTACGCGTCGTAGTAGCCGGCCGACAACGCATAGGTCCCGAGCATGATCCGGCGGATGCTCTCGGGGCCGAACCCTTGCGCCCGCGTGCGCATGTACAGGTCCAGCACGTCCTCGGCGCCCTCGGCGCGCGCGCCATATCGGATGCCGTCGAACCGCGCGAGGTTCGAGGACGCCTCCGCGGGGCCGATGATGTAGTACGCCGACAGCCCGTGCTCGCAACTCGGCAGGTCGACCTCGCCGACCTCGGCGCCGAGTGAGGCGAACGTCTCGGCGGCGGCCCGCACCATCGCGCGCACCCCGCCCGCGCAGCCGTCCGCCTCGAGCATGTCCGCGACCACGCCTACGCGCAGCCCGCTGACTCCGTCGGCCAGCCCGCTCGCGTACGCCTCGACCGGCGCGTCCGAGGACGTCGCGTCCATCGGATCGGCGCCCGCGATCGCCTGGAGCACGAGCGCGCAGTCCTCGACCGTGCGGCCGAACGGCCCGATCTGGTCGAGCGAGCTGCCGAACGCCACGAGCCCGTAGCGCGACACGCGGCCGTAGGTCGGCTTGAGCGCGACCGTGCCGGTGAGCGCGCCCGGCTGCCGGATCGAGCCGCCCGTGTCGCTGCCGAGCGCGACGCACACCTCGCCGGCGGCCACGCACGCCGCCGAGCCGCCCGACGATCCGCCGGGCACGCGCCCGAGGTCCCATGGGTTGCGCGTGGGCCCGTACGCGGAGTTCTCGGTCGAGGACCCGAACGCGAACTCGTCCATGTTGCACTTGCCGACCGGCAGGGCGCCGGCATCGAGCAGCCGCCGCACCGCCGTGCAGTCGTAGGCGCTCTCGTATGGCCCGAGGATCCGCGAGGCACACGTAGTACGCGTCCCGACGAGGTTCATGTTGTCCTTGATGCCCGCCGGCACTCCCGCTAGCGGGGGCAGCTCGTCGCCCGCGGCCACCGCAGCGTCCACCCGGTCCGCGGCGGCGTACGCGAGCTCGGGCGTCAGCTGCAGGAACGCGTGGACGTCCCGGTCCACCGCATCGATGCGGGCGTACGCAGCATCCGCGACCTCGCGCGCGGAGAACTCGCGCGCCGCCACGCCCGCTCGTATCCGCGCCGCGGACAGCCTGGCGAGTCCCGCCTCGGCGGCCACCTAGCCCTCGCCTCCGACGCCCACGATGCGCGGGATCACGAACGCGCCGTCGCGCGCCTCGGGCGCGTTCGCGAGCGCCTCGGCCTGCGTGAGCCCCAGCCGCGGCTCGTCGGCGCGCGTCGAGTCCGTCATCTCGAGCGGATGGGCGGTCGGCTCGACCTCGGCGAGATCCAACCTCGCGAGCGCGTCGATGTGCCCGAGGATGGAACCGAGCTCGCCGGTGAGCACGGCGACCTGCTCATCAGACAGCGCGAGGCGCGCGAGCGTCGCGACGTGCCGGACGTCGTCTTCGGAGATGGGCATGTCGGCGGATCGGCCTCCCGTGGCGCGGGTCGCGGAACGCCGCCGATGGTAGCAAAAGTGCGCGCCGCCGCGCGGGGTCAGCGCCGGACCCGCGCGCCCATCGCGATGTCGAGCGCGTCGACGAGACGCGCAGCGTTGAACGGCGAGGACACGCACGCCTTGGCGCCGCCGCTCGCAGCGACGGCGTCGTCGTCGTTGACGGTCACGAACGGGATCGCGGCGTTGTAGCAGGCGGCCGCCACGACCATCGCGTCGGGCATCTCGTAGTCGATGATCGCCAAGCCGGGTGTTCGGTCGGTGATCATCCGGAGCGCCTGTGAGCGATCGAACGCGCCGCGCACGCGCGTGTCGCCCCATGCGACGAGCGCCGCGCCCGCAAGCGTCTGCACCCCCTTGGAGGCGGACACGATCACCGCGTCACCGAGCTGCGCCACTCCGGCCCTCCACACCTCGTGCGCCGCCGTCACGGCCTGCGCCTTAAGGTGTGTTTATCCAACGGGGTGCCCGAGTGCGGTGACGGAAGTCACATTCACGCCGTGTTTCCGACGAACGGTCGCCGTGCGTCACAGACGGCGGGCCGCGCCCCGCCCCTCACCACGAGACCGCGGGCCAGAAGTACTCCTGTATTGTCACGACGCCCGTGTCCGGGTAGTAGGCGAGCATCGCGCTCTTGGATCCGTTGCCGCCCAGCGGCGAGGTCTCCCATCCGCCGAGCTGGCTGCGCAGCGTGCCCTCGACCGCCGCCGACACCGCGCCCGTGCCGCCGAGGACGATCGCGCTGGTGGCTCCGAGCCGCGCGATCTCCGCGGTCACGGACGCCGGCAGCGCGGCGGGCGGCGTGAGCAGGATCGGGCCGCCGTAGGCGTGCGCGAGCGGCGCGCCGCACAGCGCGTCGGGGAAGTTGGCGCCCGTGGCGATGACGACGGTGCCGCCGGTGTTCCAACCGAAGGCCGAGGCAGCCGCCGCGGTCCGATAGCGGTCGGGCCCGGCGATGCGCGTCACCGTGCCCGCAGCCTGGGCGGATAGTCCGCCCGCGGCACCTGCGGCCGCGACTCCCGCGAGAAGCGCCGCGGCCACCC
>VAUM01000165.1 GCA_005774595.1 Actinomycetota bacterium | reverse complement strand
TCCCCACGGTGCGCCGGTACAGCTCGGCGAACTCGGCCTCGTCGATGCCTTCGCGCGGCTCGAACAGCACGACCTTGCCGGCGGCCAGGATGAGCGCATGCGAGCACAGCTCGAGGCCCTTGGCGAGGTCGTGGCTGACCATCACGAACGTGTGGCGCTCGCGGATGCGCGCGATGAGCGAGTCGAAGACGTCCATCGCGTGCGGGTCGAGCCCCGAGTACGGCTCGTCGAGGAAGAGCACCTCGGGCCGGTGGAGCAGCGCGCGTGCGATCGACAGGCGCTGCAGCATGCCTCGCGAGAAGCTGCGCACGAGGTCGTGGCGGCGGTGGTCCAGCTCGACGTCGGCGAGGATCTCGCGCACGCGCGCCGGCGCGCCGTCGACGCCGTACATGTCCGCGAAGAACACCAGGTTCTCCTCGGCGGACAGGTCCGGGTAGAGCAGCGGGTTGTGGCTGATCAGCCCGATGCGCCCGCGCAGCGCGACCGCGTCCTCACGCACGTCGAGACCGAGCACGCTCGCCTCGCCCGACGACGCGGTCTGCAGCGTGGACAGCACGCGCAGCAGCGTCGTCTTGCCGGCCCCGTTCGGGCCGAAGATCGACAGGAAGGCACCGGGCGGCAACTCGAACGACACGGCGTCGAGCGCGCGGCGCAGGCCGAAGGCGCGGGTGAGCTCCCGCACCTCGATCGCCGCGCTCGCGACCTCAGTCACCTCCGGCGCCCCCTTCGAGGGTGCTCTCAGCGCCTCTTCTTCTTGCCGCCCGCGGCCGCAACGGCCGGCGCCGCGGCGAGCGCGCGCGCGCGACGGGGCCACGCCGCCAGCGCGCTGCCGATGATCGTGACGGCGAAGCCGCCCCACACGAACGAGATGAGCGGGAAGATCTTCACGTCCACCGCGACGAGGCCGTCCTGGACCGACTGCAGGGTGACGAACACGTCCTGGCCGATGCCGCGCATGATGTAGGCGTGCTTGCGGCCCTGGTTGCTGTCGCCGCCCGTGTCCTCGATGAACTGCTTCGGCAGGATCTGGCCGGGTGAGACCGTGCCCGCCGCCGCGCCGTTCTCCTTCATCGCGAGGTCGGCGTAGACCTGCAGGTCGCCGTTCGGCGCCACGACCTGGCGCGTCTTGGCGAGCGTGAACTCGTAGCGCCCGATCGCGATCTTCTCGCTGCCGCCGGTCGTGTAGTTCTGCGCGGCGGTCTCGACGAACATCGTCGAGCCGATGAGCCCGAGCAGGATGAGCCCGATGCCGAAGTGCGTGAGGTACCCGCCGGAGGTGGTGCGTGCCTTCGTGATGATCGACCAGAGCGCCGAGCCGAACGAGGTGCCGGACGCGGACGCCTTCTTCATCGCGCCGTCGATGAACAGGTACACCGGCAGGGCGATCGCCACCGCGGCGACCGCCAACCCGATGACCGCGAGCGGCCCGGCCTGCCAGAACGGCACGCTGCCAGTCACGTCGGCCTTCCAGACCGGGAGGAACTTCGCCACGTACAGGTAGAGGAAGCCGGCGAACAGCACGCCTCCGCCCGCGAGCGGCCAGCGAGCGCGCTCCCACAGCACGCGCCCCGACGTGTCCTTCCACGACAGGATCGGGCAGATCGTCATGAGCAGGATGTAGACGATGCCCACCGGCCGCGCGAGCAGGTCGTAGGTCTCGCGCCCGATGACGCGCCCGGCGGCCGGGAGCGGGAAGCCCTCGGGGATCGCCGAGGTGAGTGTCATGTATGCGACGAGCAGAGAACCCACGAGCATGATCACGTTGTTGAGTTCGTAGCTGTACTCCTTGGCGACCACGCCCTCGAAGCCCACCTCGCTCGCGAACGACTCGCGGCGCATGAAGAACAGCACGCCGGGGACGATGACCGCGGCGAGCACGAGCGCGCCGAGCACCCAGAACATGTACGGGTCACCGCCGAAGACGTGCACGGAGGCGCCCTCGGCGAGCGCGCCGGAGCGCGTGATGAACGTGCCAAGGATGACCAGGGCGAACGTGACCCCGGACATCAGGACCGACCAGCCCTTGAACGAGTCCCGCCTCCGGTACGCCGTGAAGCTGTGGAGCAAACCGACGCCGGTCAGCCACGGGAGCAGCGAGGCGTTCTCGACCGGGTCCCACGCCCAGTAGCCGCCGAACGCGAGTTCGTAGTACGCCCACACCGCACCGAGCCCGATGCCGACCCCCAGCATCAGCCACGAGAACACGGTGATGCGGTCGCACAGCTCGATCCAGCGCTTCGACGGGTCGTTGACGATCAGCGTCGCGACCGCATACGCGAACGGGATGGTCAGCCCCGCGTAGCCGATGAACAGCGTCGGCGGATGGATGACCATCGCCCAGGTCTGCAGCAGCGGGCTCATGAACTGGTCGGTGTAGTCGAACGCCATCTGCGTGGCCTTGTCGATGGCGGTCGTGCCCTCGATGATCGCGACCTTGAACGGGTTCGTCTTGTGGGTGAGCAGCAGGAAGTTGAACAGGAACAGCACCGCGTTGCTCACGGCGAGCGCGACGTTGGTGAGCCGGTCCGTGACCGCCATGCGCTTGTACGCGACCCATGCGTTGAACACCGAGATGAGCCACGCCCAGAAGAAGAACGACCCCTCCGGCCCGGCCCACACGCCCGACAGGCGGTAGAGCCAGCCCCAGCCGCCGACGACGTTCGGGTGGTTCTCGGCGACGTAGAGGAACGTGGGATCGTCGCGCAGGAACGCCGCGGCGAGCAGGATGATGCCGAGGGTGTACAGCGCGGCCACGGCGAGCGTCGCGAGGTAGCCGAAGTTGGTCGACTTCTCGCCCTCCTCGCGGCCGAGGCGGTCCCCCCACCACAGCGAGGCGATCGAGACGACCGTGCCTATGGCCGTCAGCCACAGGAGCACGCTACCGGTCTGGGCACCGAACATTCGCTTCAGGCTCCGTTCCTTGTCGGGGGTTCGTACCGGAGGACCGGCCGCTAGGGCGCGGCGGTCTTCGCGACGGTCACGCCGGTGGCCATGAACACGCCGTCACTGCCGAGCTGGCCGGCGGCCTCGACCTGGGCACCCTTCGTGAGCCCGGCCGTGCCTCCCGCGACGACCACGTCGAGCATGGTGCCACCGTCAGCCGTCGTTCCGAGCACGATACGCGCACCGTCGCCCGGGTCGACGACGTACGCGGTGATCCTGACCGTGTTGTTGGTGAGCGCGGCCTTCTGCGCCTGCAGCTCGGCGATCGTGAAGGGCTTCTGCGAGTCGTACTTCGACGGGCAGGTCGTCATCATCTCGACGGCCTCGAACTCGCCGGCGGCGTTCAGCTTGCCGGTGACCGTCGCGTTGGTCTTGTCGCCGAACCCGCTCGGCACGGCGCGGGCGTAGACGACCTTGAGCGTGGGCTCGGGCTTGTCGGCGTCCTTGATCTCGAAGCGCATGGGATTCGCCGAGCCGGCCCACGAGTCGCCGATGACGATGCCGTTGACCTTCACGCGCTCGCCCACATCCACCTTGCCGCCGGCCACGTCGGCGACGGTGAGCATCTGCTGCCCCGACCCCTGGAGGACGAGGTACGCCGAGACGCCGATGATCGCGATGGCCACCGCGACGACGATGAGTCTCACCCTGGCGCGCTTGTTCATGAGCCGAAGCACTCTCCTTCGCACGTGCGAGAGCGGCATCGGTGGCCTGGTGCCCGGCCGGCCTTCTTGAACGCAAGGCCGCGCCCCGGGCGTCGGGAACGCGCCGCATGCCTGCTCGCCTGAACGGGACGGATGGTACCACCACGGCGAGGGCGCGGACAACGCGCAGGCGCCGACGCGCAGGTGAGCAAGGACGGTGCCGCGCCGAAGCGGTGCGGCAGCTCAGCCCGCCGCGAGGTCGCGCTGGAGCCACAGCGCGTCCGGGCGGAACCCGACGGCGCTGAGCAGCTGCAGGTAGCGGCCAGCGATCAGCGGCCGGCGAGCCCCCTCGAGCGCCACCAGCGTCGCCTCGATGACGTTCGCCCCGAACGACCGGCCCTTCAGGCGCGGGGTCGTCGTGACGAGCAGCTCGACGCCGCGATCGCGCAGGAACATCACGTCGTCGGGGGTCGTCGTGTTGGTCACGACCCACTTGCCGGCCATGTCGGCCGGCATCCAGCGCACCACCTGGTCGAACTC
>VAUM01000164.1 GCA_005774595.1 Actinomycetota bacterium | reverse complement strand
CGGTGGCCTGGTGCGACCACCGGTCGGTGGCCCAGGAGCGCACCCATGCGGTGCGGTCGCCCTCGGCCGAGAGCACGAGCTGTGCGGAGCGGGCGGTCGTCGCGTACGTCGGCCCGCCCGCCTCGCCGTAGGTGTAGGTGACGCCCGCCCCATCCGCGGCGGACCAGGAGAGCGTGACCGTCCGGCCGTCCGGGGAGCCGGGCGTGAGCGTGACGGCGGACTGCTCGGGCAGCCACGTGGTCATGAGCGAGTAGGCGGTGTCGACGTCGGGGATGCCGTAGCCTGTGTCGACCGCCTTGACCGGCCAGGACGAGCCGGACCGCATCAGCGCGGCGACGGCGGTCGTGGGGTCGGCGGACGGCGCGCATGACAGCAGGAGCGCCAGCGCCCCGGTCACGATGGGCGTCGCGTACGAGGTGCCCTGGCCGGTCGACGCGGTCCCCGCCCTGGATAGGCCCCAGATACCGACGCCTGGTGCCGCGACGTCCACCTCGTTCTCGGGACCGTAGTTGGAGAAGTCAGCGAGCACGCCGGTGTCCGGGTCGACGGCGCCGACGGCGACCGCTTGGTCGATGCACGCCGGCGCGTACGTGAACCAGTCGCTCGGCAGGGACGCGCCGTCGTGGTTGCCGGCGGCGGCTACGATGATGCAGTCGTGCGCCCACGCGTACTCGACCGCGTCCGCATACGAGTCGCGCAGCCCCTCGACCTCGGTGCCGTCGGCCTCGTACAGGGACTCGCCGAGTGAGCAGTTGATGACGCGCGCGCCGTCGTCGACCGCGTCGTAGATCGCCGCGAGGAAGTCGGCGGTCTCACCGAGTCCCGAGGCGTCGAGCACCCGGTAGACCATCACCTGGTTGGCCGACGAGTGCAGCGCTCCCGCGATAGTCTTGGCGTTCGCCGTCTTGGCGCGCAGGATCGAGGCGACGCGCGTGCCGTGGCCGTTGCCGTCCGCGGGGTCGGCGTCGTTGCCGATGTAGTCCCACACCGGCGTGATCTCGCCGGTCGACTCGGGGTAGGGCATGCTGACGCCGGTGTCGATGACGGCGATGCGCACGCCCGCACGGCCGTCGACGAGCGTGTGCTCCGCGGTGTTGAACGCGCGGTCCCAGGCGGGCTCGAGGTTCACCGACCACGGGTTCGCGGAGCGCGGGCCGAGGTAGGACTCCTGCCCGCCGGCGCCCGCGTAGTCCGGGTCGTCCGGGGGCACCTGTGCGGCGAGCGCCCGTACCCTGCCCTCGGAGGCGGCGGTGCGCACGACACCCTGTACCGCGAGGCGCGCGGCCACGTCCACCGCGTCGTCGCCTTCCGGCGGCGCGACGGCGACGATGCCGTGCCCGCGGTCCTCGGCGCGTGCGGGGTCGAGGCCCGCGGCGACCAGCGCCGCTCGCCGCTGGTCGGCACTCGCTCCAGGCTCGAAGCGCACGACGACGCGCCCGGTCGGCTCGTGTCTGCCGCGCCCCGGGGCCGCCGCGGCGACCGCCGTGTCCGTCGCGGCGGACGAGGCCCGTGCCGGGACGGCGGCGACCAGCAGCACAGCTGCGGCGAGTGCGGCGATCTGTGGGCGTGCGTGTCTCACGGTAGGCATGCCTCCGAGGGAATGTGTCGGCGCATCAGCGGCCGTTCTTGACCGGTAGTGTGATGCGCGTCACCGCGGTCGCGGTCATGCGCACGTGAGGCCCCTTCTCGAGACGCGCCGGTATCTGCGTTCGTTGCCACAGTATGCGGCATCTTGCCTGCGTGCGGGCGGTGCGTTTGACACCCCCTGCGTCGCCGCGTAGTGTGTGCGACGACCTTTAACCCGGTCCCGTGAGGCCGGCAAGGTGCACAACGACACAGCGGGGCAGCTCCCATCTCAGGCCCTCACGCCACGTGCCTTCTTGCCGCCACACGCGCAAGGAGGCCGTTTTCGTCTCCGACGCGCGGAACGGGTACGAACGCGCCAGCGGGGTGGCGGAAGGAGGGCGAGGGTGGAGCACCGGACGAAGGCGGTCGTCATGGACGCCGAGGCGGTCAGCCGGGCGCTGACGCGCATCGCCCACGAGGTCGTCGAGGCCAACAAGGGCGCCGAGCGGCTCGCGTTCGTCGGAATCCTCACCCGGGGGGCGCACGTGGCCGCGAGGCTCGCCGCACGCATCCGCGAGATCGAGGGCACGGACGTGCCCGTCGGCCTGCTCGACATCTCCTTCTACCGCGACGACGTGGGCGTTCGCCTGAATCCCGAGGTGCACCGCACCGACATCCCGTTCTCGGTCGACGGCCGCACGATCGTGCTCTGCGACGACGTGCTCTACACCGGCCGGACCATCCGGGCCGCGATGGACGCGATCATGGACTACGGACGCCCCGACTGCATCCAGCTCGCGGTGCTCGTCGATCGCGGCCACCGCGAGCTGCCGATCCGCGCGGACTACGTCGGCAAGAACGTGCCCACCTCGGCCAAGGAGCGCGTCAAGGCCCGCTTCGCCGAGGAGGACGGCGCCGACGCCGTCGACATCCTCGAGGCGGCGGGGGAGGGCGAGTAGCTCATGCTGTCCTGCAGGCACGTCATCGACATCGAGGACCTGACGCCCGAGGAGATTGTCCACGTCCTCGACACCGCCGACGCGTTCGCCGAGGTCAACGAGCGGCAGATCAAGAAGCTGCCGACGCTGCGCGGACGCACGGTCATCAACCTGTTCCTCGAGCCGTCGACGCGCACGCGTACGAGTTTCGAGATCGCCGCCAAGCGCCTGTCCGCCGACGCGGTGAACTTCAGCGCGAGCAGCTCGGCCACGGTCAAGGGCGAGTCGCTGCGCGACACCGCCAAGACGCTGTCGGCGATGGCGTGCGACCTGGTCGTGGTGCGCCACAAGTACGCCGGCGCGCCGCGCATCCTCGCCGAGAGCATGGACTCGTGCGTCGTCAACGGCGGCGACGGGATGCACCAGCACCCCACGCAGGCCCTGCTCGACCTCTACACGATGCGCAAAGCCCTCGGGAGGCTCGAAGGCCTGACGGTGGGCGTCGTCGGCGACATCTCGCACTCGCGGGTCGCCGGCTCGCTCGTGCCGGCGCTGCGGATGGTGGGCGCGACTCCGGTGGTCGTGGCGCCGCCCACGCTGCTGCCGTCGCGCCCGGACGTGCTCGGTGCCGAGGTCGCGCACGACCTCGACGAGGTCCTGCCCGACCTGGACGTCGCCTACCTGCTCCGCGTGCAGATGGAGCGCGCCGAGGGGATGCCGTTCCCCAGCGTGCGCGAGTACGCGCGCCTGTACGGCATGAACCGCGCGCGGATGGACCGGCTCCGCGATGGTGCCATCGTGATGCACCCCGGGCCGATGAACCGCGGCGTGGAGATCTCGGCCGACGTAGCCGACTCGGACCGTTCGCTCGTGCTCGGCCAGGTGGAGAGCGGCGTCGCGGTGCGGATGGCCATCATGTACCTCCTCCTGGGAGGTGAGGCGAGTGGCGCTGCTGCTTAGGAACGCGCGGCTGGTCGACCCCGCCGTGAAGCTCGACCGCGTCGCCGACGTCGTCGTGCGCGACGGCGTGATCGTCGAGGTCGGCAAGGACCTCGCCATCCCGAAGGGCGAGACGGTCGACCTCGCCGGCAAGGTCGTGCTGCCGGGCCTCGCCGACATCCACGTGCACCTGCGCGAGCCGGGGCGCGAGGACAAGGAGACGGTGCGAAGCGGGACGCGCGCGGCTGCGCGCGGCGGGTTCACGGCGGTGTGCGCGATGGCGAACACCACCCCGGTGTGCGACACCGGCTCCGCGGTGCGGTTCCTCGTCGAGCGTGCCGCGGCCGAGGGCAAGGTGCGCGTGTACCCTGTCGGGGCGCTCACGGTGGGGAGTGCGGGCGAGGCGCTGGCCGAGATCGGCGACATGCTCGCCGAGGGCGCGGTCGCGTTCTCCGACGACGGGCGCAGCGTGGCCGACGCCGGCATGATGCGGCTCGTCATGGACTACGTGAAGCGCTTCGGCGCCCCCGTGCTCGCCCACTGCGAGGACGCCGGGCTCGCCGGCAGGGGCGTGGTCAACGAGGGCGCCGTCTCGACCCGCATGGGTCTTTCGGGTTGGCCCGCCGCTGCCGAGGAGGTGTGCGTCGCGCGCGACATCCGCCTGGCCGAGCTCACGGGCTGCCGGCTGCACGTCCAGCACG
>VAUM01000163.1 GCA_005774595.1 Actinomycetota bacterium | reverse complement strand
GGCCTGGGGCGGCCGCGCGACGGCGGTCCCGAGATCATCCCCGAGGAGCGCCGGCCGACCTACGGCTCGCCGATCAACCCCTCGGCCCGCGACTTCCCGGACGACTTCATCCAGACGGGCGTGTCGTCCATCGACGGCCTGAACCCGCTGGTCCGCGGCCAGAAGCTGCCGATCTTCTCGGGCTCGGGCCTGCCGCACAACCAACTCGCCGCGCAGATCGCCCGCCAGGCGGCCGTGCTGCAGCGCAGCGACGACGCGGCCAAGGTGGGCGGCAAGCTCGAGGGCGAGTTCGCGGTGGTGTTCGCCGCGATGGGCATCACGTTCGAGGACGCGGACTTCTTCATGTCCGAGTTCCGCTCCACCGCGGCCATCGAGCGCGCGGTGCTCTTCCTCAACCTCGCCGACGACCCGGCCGTCGAGCGCATCGCCACGCCTCGCATGGCGCTCACGACCGCCGAGTACCTCGCGTTCACCTGCGACATGCACGTGCTCGTCATCTACACCGACATGACCTACTACTGCGAGGCGCTGCGCGAGGTCTCGGCCGCCCGTCGCGAGGTGCCGGGCCGCCGCGGCTACCCGGGCTACCTGTACACGGACCTCGCGTCGATGTACGAACGAGCCGGGCGCATCAAGGGCCGCAAGGGCTCCATCACCCAGGTGCCGATCCTCACCATGCCCGACGACGACAAGACGCACCCCATTCCCGACCTGACCGGCTACATCACCGAGGGCCAGATCATCCTCGACCGCAACCTGCACCGCTCCGGCGTCTACCCGCCGGTCGCGGTGCTCCCGTCCCTGTCGCGCCTCAAGCAGAAGGGCATCGGCGGCGGCAAGACGCGCGAGGACCATGCGGATCTGAGCAACCAGCTGTTCGGTGCCTACGCGCACGGCATCCAAGCCAAGGAGCTGGCCGTCATCCTCGGCGAGGCGGCGCTGTCCGACACGGACCGGGCATACGTCGCGTTCGCCGACGCGTTCGAGGACCGCTTCATCCGTCAGGGCGCGGCCGAGGAGCGCAGCGTGACAGAGACGCTGGCGCTCGGCTGGGAGCTGGCCGGCCTCCTGCCGCGTGGCGAGCTGAAGCGCATCAAGGACGAGCTCGTCGAGCGCTACCTGACTTCCGGAGACGGGGCGTAGCGTGGGCTGGCTGTGGGCGCTGCTCGCGGTGCTGGTGGCGCTGGTGGTCGGCGTCCAGTTCGCATACCTGCACTCCACCGCGGGCCTGAAGGGCTCGGGCGTCGCGCGCATCATCCGTGCGGTGAATCTCGCGCTGGTGATGGTCGCGGTCGCGCTTGCGGTCTACGCAGTCCTCGCGACCGCACCGGCCGGAGGGCGGTGAGCATCGTGGCAGGCCTGCGGGTCAATCCGAACCGCATGGAGCTGCTCAAGTTGCGCCGCCGCCGCGACGTCGCGAGGCGCGGCCACAAGCTGCTCAAGGACAAGCTCGACGAGCTGATGAAGGAGTTCCTCGCGCGCATCGCGTCCGGCCGGCAGCTGCGGCGCGAGGTCGAGGAGGGATTGCGCGGCGCCTACGGGCTGTTCGCGATCGCGCGCGCCGAGGCCGGGAGCGCCGAGGTGACCCAGGCCCTGCTCGCCGGCGAGCCCGCGGAGGTGCTGCATGCGGGTGAGATGAGCGTGATGAGCGTGCGCGTGCCGGTCTTCGGCGAGCCGGCGCTCAGCGAGCCGGCAGGCTACTCGTTCGCGACCACACCCGCGGTGCTCGACCAAGCGCTCGCCCGGTTGACAGCCGTGGCGCCGCTGATGATCGAGCTGGCCGCGCGCGAGAAGGCGATCGAGCTGCTCGCCGCCGAGATCGAGCGCACGCGCCGGCGTGTCAACGCGCTCGAGTACGTGCTGCTGCCGCAGCTCGAGTCGGCCGTGCGCGAGATCCGCATGAAGCTCGACGAGGCCGAGCGCTCGGACCTCGCGCGGCTGATGAAGGTCAAGGAGATGCTCGAGGCCGAAGGGCGGGGGTGACGGGCCGGCGACCGTCTGTGACCGGCGTCACACTCGATATGCAGGCACGGTCCCGCTAAAGCCCGTCCTCCGCGAAGCCGATAACCAACGCGTCAGGTGGAAGAACCTGACCTTCTCCGGTCCCCAAAGGTGGCGCCCCTCCACTGGGGGCCGGAGCGTTTCCGGGCCCCGGACACCGCAAGCGGATCCGGGGCCCGCGAACGTTCACGGACCTTGACGCGCTACCATGGCTGCGGACACCGAGCGGGGGGAGTGCCGCGCGTGTCGATGCTGGACCCGATAGCCACCGGCGTCCCGATGATGTCGGGCCCGCCGTCCGCCGTCATCGTCGGTGCGTCCACCGGCGGACCGCCGGCGCTCGAGACGGTCCTGTCGGCGCTGCCCGCCGACCTGCCCGTCCCGGTGGCGGTCTGCCAGCACATGCCCGCTGGGTTCACCGCCGGCTGGGCGGAGCGTCTGAACGGCCTGTGCCGCATCCGGGTCTGCGAGGCCGTCAACCGCCAGGCGTTCGGCCCGCGCTGCGTCTACATCGCCCCGATCGGGCTGCACATGCGGCTGAAGCGCTCCGAGCGCGGCGTCACGGTGCGGCTCGACGAGGACTTCGCCGACTCGCTGCACGTGCCGTCCATCGACATGCTCATGAGCTCGGCCGCCGAGGTCTTCGGCAGCCGGGCGCTGGCGGTCGAGCTGACCGGGCTCGGCTCCGACGGCGCGCTGGGGATGCTCGCGGTGCGACGTGCCGGCGGTCACACGATCGCGCAGGCCCCCGAGAGCTGCACGGCGCCGTCGATGCCCGAGTCCGCCATCGAACTCGGCGCGGCCGGCGAGATCCTGGCGCTCGACTTCATCGGCGCGCGGATACGCGCGCTGGCGATGGGCGGCTCCTGAAGCGCGGGCCGCTCGCTTTGTCCCGTCAGTCCGCGAACGAGCCGTGGATGCTGCACTCCAGCGTGTCCGCCGCCTTGTCGTAGGTGTAGGCGCCGCCGCCCGGGCACTCGGGGACGGCCTCCATGTAGCCGCCGCCGACGAGGTCCTCCAGTGAGGTTGGCGCGCCGTTCTCCTCGGCGTAGTAGGTGAGCGCCTCGGCCAGCAGGATCCACTGCTCCCCACACTGCGCGCGCGTGGCCTCGGGGTCGCCGGCCGGCTGATCGCCGGCGTCATCGCCCGCTTCATCCCCGCCGGTCACGTCGGGCGGGGAGATGCCCGCGTCGTCAGTCGTCGGGTCGTCGCTGTCCGAGCCGGCCGTGCCGCCGCCCTCGTCGCCGGAGCCCTCGCCGGTCACCCCGAGCTCCTCCTCGAAGTACTTCCCGAGCCCCTTCCCGTCGATCTTCTCGACCGTCCAGGCGCCCGACTTCTTCTCGAGCCCGAACTCGGTGGTGTCGCCATCGGACGAGGCGCCCGAGACAGTTGCCGTTCCCCTGCCGATCCGCGTGACCTCGAGCGTGACGGTCTGCTGTTCGCCGTCGGCCTCCATGGTCAGCACGAGCCTCCCGTCCTTCATCGCGCGCCTGACCGAGCCCTTCTCGACGAGGCCCTTGCCGTCCATCCGCTCGATCTTGGCGATGAGGTTCTTCTCCGAGGCCGAGACCGCCTTCTTCATCATCGTGGCGTCGCCGGTCAGGATGCCGGTTGTCAGGTCGGCGACGGCGGTCATCGCCTTCTCCTTGTCCGCCTTGTCGCTCAGCAGCTTCCATGCGACCCCGCCTCCGGCGCAGACGCCGCACAGCAGGAAGATGCCGACGATGAGCCCGATGACCAGTCCCGTCCTGCTCTTCACGGGCGGAGGTGGAGGCGGTGCGTAGCCTGCGGGCGGGTAGCCGCCGGGCTGCGGCACGGCGGGCTGCGGCGGGTACGCGGCGGCCTGAGGCGCGGCGGGCGGCATCGCCACGGTGGGCTGGCCCGCGACCTGCGCGACGCCGCAGTACGGGCAGACGGGAGAGCCGTCGGCGATCTCGGCGGCGCAGGACGTGCATCGTGCCATGTGGGCCTCCCGGCGGCGTCGCGCGGAGCCGGCGCGATCCGTGCGCGCCGTCGGCTGGGACGATAGCGCGAGCAATGCGGCCGCCCAATGCGGGGGCGCACCGGTGCTTGGGCTATCATCCGCGGCGAGGGCGTTGGGACGGGGGGTGGGCACGAGGGCGACCTGCCCGACTGCGGGGTAGCAGGCGGGGG
>VAUM01000162.1 GCA_005774595.1 Actinomycetota bacterium | reverse complement strand
GCCTCGCTGAGCC
This sequence comes from Actinomycetota bacterium, assembly GCA_005774595.1. Classification (NCBI taxonomy): domain Bacteria; kingdom Bacillati; phylum Actinomycetota; species Actinomycetota bacterium. Next base: position 4,175 of record VAUM01000162.1, on the reverse strand, counting down.
CGTCCCGCGCGCCGGTCCGGCGCGCACGCCTCCGCGGCAACCGCGCCCGCAGCGCCCACGCGCGCGGGCGGCACGTCGTCACGCATCACTGCGGATGTCGGAAGGGAGGGGTGCCGGATCCTGTGACCAGCTCGCGGCCGCCCTCCCTGAGCGGGCTGTTGCGACATGCACGGCAACGTACCCGGAACGAACAGCAAGGAGGTGTATCGCATGGCGAAGGAGGAGACGAGCGCGCTGTACGACCTGCTCGCGATCAGGGGCGTCTCACGCCGGGACTTCCTCAAGTACTGCGGCTCGGTCGCCGCCGTCCTCGGACTCAGCGAGGCGATGGTCCCGCAGATCGCCGCAGCCGTCGAGAAGGCCGGCAAGCTCAAGCCGGTCCTGTGGCTCGCGCAGGGTCTCTGCACGGGCTGCACCGAATCGATGGCACAGGTCGACTCGCCGGACGTGCCGACGATCGTCCTCGACCTGCTCTCCCTGAACTACTGGGAGACGGTCATGGCCGCCGCCGGCGACCAGGCCAACGAGAACATCGAGAAGACGGTCGAGGCAGGCGGCTTCATCGCGATCGTCGAGGGCGCCGTGATGACCGGCTTCGAGGGCAACGCGCTCCGCATCGCAGGCAAGCCGGCGACCGAGGAGCTCGCGAAGATCCTCGCCAAGGCCGACGCGATCGTCGCGGTCGGCTCGTGCGCCGTGGACGGCGGCTGGGTGAAGGCGAACCCGAACCCCGCCGGCGGCATCGGCGTGGCCGAGTTCTGCAAGAACGAGGGCATCGCGGTCCCGGTCGTCAACGTGCCGACGTGCCCGGTCAACCCCGAGTGGGTCGTCGTGCTCGTCATCGACGTCCTGCTCCTCGGCAAGCTGCCGGAGCTGGACGCCAGCGGCCGGCCGAAGCTCATCTTCGGCTCGACCATCCACGACAACTGCCCGCGTCGTGGCCACTTCGAGAACAGCGAGTTCGTGGAGACCTTCGGGTCACCCGAGGAGGCCATGGGCTACTGCCTGTACAAGGTCGGCTGCAAGGGCCCGCAGACGCTGACGAACTGCCCGACCGTGCGGTGGAACCGCAGGGTCAGCTGGTGCGTCGAGTCCGGCTCCCCCTGCATCGGCTGCGGCGGGCTGAACTGGGTCGACAACTCGGCTCCGTTCGTCCAGCGGATGGCCGACGTCCAGCTGCCGGGCATCGGCGGCATGAGTCCCGACACCATCGGCATCGGCCTCGGTGCCGTCGCGGGCGGAGCGCTGCTCGTGCACGGCATCGCCCAGACGGTCACCGGACGCATGGGGCACGGCGCCCCCCTCGAGGACGAGAAGGGAGGCGGCGAGTAGATGCCTGAGTCAACCACGACCCCGACGGTCACCACGGCCGCACCGGTCACCACCGCGGCACCCGCCGCCGGCAAGAACGTCGTCATCGACCCCGTCACTCGCATCGAGGGTCACCTGCGGGTCGAGTGCGAGGTCACGGACGGCGTCGTCAGCAAGGCGTGGGTCTCGGCGTGCATGTACCGCGGCATGGAGACGATCCTGAAGGGCCGCAAGCCCGAGGACGCGTACTACGTCTCGCAGCGCATCTGCGGCGTGTGCCCGATCTCCCACGGCCACGCATCCACGATGGGCTCGGAGGCCGCGCTCGGCATCAAGATCCCGAAGAACGCCGTCATCATCCGCAACCTCATCGAGGCGGCCGAGTACCTGCACAGCCACATCCTGTGGTTCTACACGCTGACCGCGCTCGACTACGTCGACGTGGTCTCCGCGCTCTCCGCTGACGTGGCGAAGTGCTACGACCTGTGCCAGGATCTGGGCTTGGCGACCGCCGACTTCGGCGCGATCAAGACCCGCCTGTCGACGTTCGTGGCCGGCGGCCAGCTGTCCATCTTCACCAACGGCTACTGGGGCCACCCGGCGTACAAGCTGCCGCCGGAGGTCAACCTCATCGCCGTGGCCCACTACCTCGAGGCTCTCGAGATGCAGGCCGAGGCGGCCACGATCATCGCCGTCATGGGCGGGAAGTTCCCGCACTTCATGACGCAGCTGCCCGGCGGCTCGGCGTGGGTCCCGACCGAGGAGAAGCTCGACGACGTCGTCTTCCGCTTCACCAAGGTCAAGGAGTTCATCGACACGCGGCTCATCCCGGACACCCTGGCCATCGCGCCGTTCTACCTCGACGCGATCAACTACGGCACGGGCACCGGGAACATGCTCGCGTGGGGCGTCTTCGCCGACCCGGCCGCTCCGGACGACCGCAAGAAGCGGTTCCTGCCGAGCGGCGCGGTCTACACGGACGCGAAGAAGCCCGGCCCCGTCGACGTCAAGGCGGCCAAGCTCGCCGACGCCGACCCCGCCAAGGTCATGGAGTACGTCGAGCACTCCTGGTACAAGTCGCCGTCCACACTGAACCCGGCGCAGGGCGCCACCGAGGCGGACTTCACCGCCTACGACCTCGAGGGCAAGTACTCCTGGGCCAAGGCGCCGCGCCACGACGGCAAGTCCGTCGAGGTCGGGCCGCTCGCCCGCATGGTCGTGGCCTACTTCGCCGGCCGCCCGGAGGTCAAGAAGATCATCGACGGCACGCTGGCCAAGCTCGGCACGAGCGACCCGGGTGTGCTCTTCTCGCTTCTCGGCCGCATCGCCGCCCGGAACCTCGAGGCAGCGGTGGTCGCCGAGTGGGCTGTCGGCTGGTGCAACGACCTCGTCGCGGCCATCAAGGGCGGCGACAGCTCGTTCTTCACCACCGAGCGTGGCGACACCGGCTCGGGCGCCGGCCTGTGGGAGGCGCCGCGCGGCGCCCTCGGCCACTGGGTCGACGTCAAGGGCGGCAACATCGAGAACTACCAGGTCATCGCTCCGTCGACCTGGCTCGTGTCGCCGCGCGACGCGGACGGCAACATGGGCGCCATGGAGGCCGCGCTCGTCGGCACTCCCGTGGCTGACCCGACGAAGCCGCTCGAGCCCCTGCGGGTCGTACACAGCTTCGATCCTTGAATCGGCTGCGGCGTCCACGTGATGGACACCAAGACCGGCAAGGAAGCGACCGTCTTCAGCAAGCCGTACGGCATCGGGGGCTGAGGCCCATGTCTCACGGTGCATACAAGGAAGCCCACCCGTTCCCCGCGCGCGTGACGCACTGGATCCACTTGGTGTGCATGGTCGTGCTGGCGTTCACGGGCTTCTTCATCCACTTCCCGTTCTCGACCGCGAGCATGGAGCTCATGCGTTCGCTGCACTTCGTGTGCATGTGGCTCGTGCTGATCAACCTGGTGATCAGGTTCGTCCTGGTCTTCACGTTGAGGGACGCGAACGTGAAGGGCACCCGTGAGGTCGCCCCGGACTGGATCAACTGGATCCCCCAGCCCGAGAACAAGGGCAAGTTCCTTCGGACGATCGGGTACTACCTGTTCGTCGTGAAGAAGCACCCGAGGACGGGCAAGTACAACCCCCTGCAGAAGTTGGCGTACGTCGCCATGCAGGTGTTTCTGGTCCTCCAGGGCATCACGGGCTTCGCGATCTACGGCCCCACCGACCAGGTCTTCGCCGGCCTCACTGACGCCGTCGGCGGCCTGATGGTCATGCGGATGGCCCACTACTTCATCATGTGGGTGTTCATCCTCATCACCATGATCCACGTGTACCTCTCCTGCGCCGAGGACGTGGAGGCACTGCCTCTCATGTTCCTGGGCAAGGAGACGCCCGCGCCCGAGCACTAGGCTCGGCGCGGGAGCGCCCGCCGGGGCCCCGGGGCGTGTCACGCTCCGGGGCCCCGCCCCACGACAGGACGGATGCCGCCGTGACCGACGGACCGCAGAACGTGACGATACTCGGAGTCGGCAACCCGCTCGTCGGCGATGAGGGGGTCGGCATCCGCGCCGTCGAGGAACTGCTGCGCCTGTTCGACTTCCCCGCGAACGTGACCGTCATGGACGCCGGCACGATGGGGATGAGCATCCTCGGCCTCGTCCGCGGCGCCGACTACCTGGTGGTGCTCGACGCCGTCGATGGCACGGGGCACGATCCGGGCACGGTCGTGCTGCTCAAGGCGGACGACCTCGCGAGCAGCCAGGTCATGCACTCGCTCCACGACATGCGGCTCGTCGACGTGCTGCAGACCGCCGCGCTGACCGGCCGGATGCCTGACGCGGACTTCGTCGGAGTGCAGGTCGAGCTCCATC
>VAUM01000161.1 GCA_005774595.1 Actinomycetota bacterium | reverse complement strand
GTCGCGTGCGCGAGTCGGGCGGCGCACGCGACTGGTCCTGCGAGACCGACCGCGCCCGCTTCATCGGACGGCTGCGCCAGGTCGCCTCGCCCGCCGCGCTCGATGCTCCCGGGCCGCTGTCGGGCACCGTCGGCGCGGTCCTCGACCCGGTCTGCGCGCTGCGCGGGTCGGTGACCGTCGAGCCCGGCGAGACAGCCCGCCTCGCCTTCTCCACCGGCGTTGCCGACGAACGTGACGCGGCGGTGGCCCTGGTCGAGAAGTACGGCGACGCCGCCACCGCGCAGCGCGCGATCGACCTGGCGTGGACCGCCGGCGCCGTGGAGCTGCGCGACCTCGGCATCACCGCCGAGGAGGCCGTGACCTTCCAGCGGCTCGCCTCGCGCCTGCTGCTCACGGACCCGTACTCGCCGCTCAAGATCAAGACGCCGGTCGAGAACGGCCTGCGCATGGACGGCCTGTGGTCGCTCGGCATCTCGGGCGACCTGCCGGTCCTGCTCGTGCGCATCGAGCGGCTCGAGGAGACCTCGCTCGTGCGCCAGGCGCTCCTCGCCCACCAGTACTGGCGGCACAAGGGGCTGGTCAGCGACCTCGTCGTGCTCAACACGCGGCCCACCGGCTACGCCGACGAGCTCGACGAGCGCCTGAAGCTGCTCGTCCGCACCGGTCACGCGCTGCAGCTCGTCGACAAGCCGGGCGGCATCTTCCTGCGCCGCGCCGACCAGATGCACCCCGACGTGCTGAACCTCCTGCAGTCCGTCGCGCGCGCGACGCTGCAGGGTGATGGCGGGCCGATCGCGCTCCAGCTCAACCAGAAGGGGAAGCGGCCGGCCATGCCGCCCACGCTCGAGCCGGAGCGCGAGCCCGCCGACGAGCCCGCGCCGCCCGCTGCCCGCCCCGCGCTCGCGTTCGACAACGGCATCGGCGGCTACGACCTCGAGCGCCGCGAGTACGTGATCACACTCGACGGCGGGCGCACCACGCCCGCCCCCTGGGTCAACGTCATCGCCGGGCCCTCGTTCGGCACGATGGTGACCGAGGCCGGCATCGGCTGCACCTGGTCCGAGAACAGCCACGAGAACCGCGTCACCACCTGGAACAACGACCCGGTGACCGACGGCAGCGGCGAGCAGACCTACGTCCGCGACGAGGACACCGGCGAGTTCTGGTCGCCCACCCCGCTGCCCGTGCGCGGCGACGGCGCGTACACCGTGCGCCACGGCCGCGGATACTCGCTGTTCGAGCACGCCTCGCACGGCATCGCGCACGAACTGGCGTGGTTCTCGCCCCCGGAGGACCCCGTGCGTGTAGCGCGCCTGCGCCTGACGAACACGAGCGGCCGGCCGAGGCGGCTCACCGTGACGCACATGGTCGAGTGGGTCCTCGGCAGCTCGCGGAGCCGCGCGAACCAGCAGGCCGTGACCTGGTGGGACCCCGAAGGCGCGATGCTGACCGCGCACAACCACTACAACTTCGACTTCCCCGGCAAGCCCGCGTTCCTCGCGTGCGACCGCGAGGTCGGCTCGTACACCGGCAGCCGAACCGAGTTCGTCGGGCGCAACGGCTCACCGACCGATCCAGCTGCACTGCACCGCGAGCGCCTCTCGGGGCAGACCGGCCGCTACCACGACAACTGCGGGGCGCTCATGGTGCCCGTCGACCTCGCCCCGGGCGAGACCGCGGACGTGTCGTTCCTCCTCGGCCAGACGACGCTGCTCGAAGACGCGCGCTACCTCGTCGCGCGGTACCGGGAGCCGGGCGCGGTGGAGCGCGCGCTCTCGGGCGCGCGCGCGGTCTGGGACGCGACGTGCGGATCCGTCGAGATCGCGACGCCGGATCCGGCCCTCGACGCGCTGGTCAACGGGCACCTGCTCTACCAGGTGCTCTCGTGCCGGTTCTGGGGCCGCACCGCCACGTACCAGTCATCCGGCGCGTACGGCTTCCGCGACCAGCTGCAGGACTCGCTCGCGCTGCTGCTCGCGAGGCCGGAGCTCGCGCGCGCCCACATCGTCGAGGCCGCCGGCCGGCAGTTCCCGGAAGGCGACGTCCAGCACTGGTGGCAGCCGGTCACGGGCCGAGGCGTGCGCACGCACTTCGCCGACGACCGGAACTGGCTGCCGTTCGTTGTCGCCGAGTACGTGCGGGCGACCGGGGACGCCTCGGTCCTCGAGGAGCGCACGCCGTTCATCGAGGCCCCGCCCGTGCCGCAAGGCTCCGAGGACCTGTACGTGCAGCCGGTGACCTCCGAGCGCTCCGCGACCGTCTACGAGCACTGCTGCGCCGCGCTCGACCGCTCGCTGGGCGTCGGCCCGCACGGCATCCCGCTCATCGGCGCCGGTGACTGGAACGACGGCATGAACCGGGTCGGCCTCGGCGGGACCGGCGAGAGCGTGTGGCTCGGGTGGTTCCTCGACGTGACGATGCGAAGATTCGCGGACCTGTGCGAGCGGCGCGGCGACGCGGAGCGCGCGAGCGGGTACCGGGCGTTCGCCGCCCGGACCATAGCAGCGATCGAGCGCGACGCGTGGGACGGCGCGTGGTACCGGCGCGCATACTTCGACGACGGCACGCCGCTGGGCAGCCGCACGTCGCCCGAGTGCTCCATCGACGCGATCGCCCAGGCGTGGGCCGTCATCTCCGGCGCCGGCGACCCGCGGCGCGCGATGCGCGCGCTCGAGGCCGTGGGCGAGAAGCTCGTGCGCTGGGACGACGGGCTCGTGATGCTGCTCGCGCCCCCGTTCGACCGGATGCCCCAGGATCCGGGCTACATCAAGGGCTACGTGCCCGGGGTCCGCGAGAACGGTGGGCAGTACACGCACGCGGCCGTGTGGGTAGCGCTGGCGTACCTGCTGCTGGGCGACGGCGACGAGGCTCTGGCGCTGCTCGACCTCATCAACCCGGTCAACCACGCGCTCACACCCGAGGCGACCCAGACCTACAAGGTGGAGCCGTACGTGGCGGCCGCCGACGTCTACGCGGTCGGTCCGCACGTCGGCCGCGGCGGCTGGACCTGGTACACCGGCGCCGCCGCTTGGTACTACCGGGTCATCGTGCGAGAACTGCTCGGACTGGACACCGTGGCCGAGGACGGCCGGCGCCACCTCGTCGTCGACCCCTGCATCCCGAAGACCTGGCACGAGTACTCGCTCACGTACCGCTTCGGGCGCACCGTCTACGAGATCGCGGTCGAGAACCCGCGCGGCGTCAACCGCGGCGTGGCCTACGTCGAGCTGGACGGCGAGCGGCTTCCCGAGCCGCGCGTGCCGCTCGAGGAGAACGCCGGCGCCCGCGCCGTGCGCGTGGTGATGCTCGGCGGGTAGCCTGCCGGGCGCGGGCGCGTCAGGCGCGCGCGAGGTCGCGTGCGAGCAGGGCGCCCATCGCGATCGCGGTGGCCGCGAGCATCCAGCCGTAGTCGACGGCGCTGCCGCTGACGTACGTCTCGTTCCACGCCATCCACGAGTAGACGGTGTCGCTGATGGCGAGCAGCAGCAGGCCGCCGCCGACCGCCCACCACTGCCGGGCGAGACGGCCGCCGCCGAGCTTGCCCACGACGAGCAGCAGGAACAGCGCCGGCGCGAGCCCGAACAGGACGTCGAACGTCGGGTAGGCGATGCTGATCGCGCGCTCGGCGAGTGCGGTCTCGGTATCGGCGGCGATGGCGCCGAGCAGCCCCGCCCACAGCCCCGCTGCGGCGGCAGCCGCAGCCGCGACTGACACGATGAGCGGCACCTTCTCGTCGACGAGGCCGCGGTACGCACGCGCCGCAATCACGAGGCCGGCGGCGAGGAACGCGTACTCGGCGAGGTAGAAGACGTCCGGCGCACCCGGATACGGGACCTCGAGCCCGCGGAGCTCGTAGAGCGCCCAGACGATGTCGCCGAGCGCGTAGCACGCCGCGCCGATGCCGATGAGCAGCCAGTACTTGCGGAACGGCTCGCCCTTGGAGAAGCCCAGCGCGGTCCGCAGGACGATGATCGCCGCGATGCCGGTCACGAGGATGCTGCCGAGGTCCGCGATCCACACCCCCGCAAGCTCGCTCGCCTCGCCCGCGGCGCCCAAGGAGGTCTTCCAGAACGCCACCGCCGTGATCGCGGTGAGCAGCGTGAGCGCTGCGGTCCACCACGCGGTGTACGCCGAGACCTTCCCGCCGCTCATACGGCGCCCCTCTCGATCGCGATGATCACGAGGTCGATCGTCGTCCCCGGCGCGACCGGCATCAGGAGCTTGCGGACGCTCTCCTCGAGCCGAGGCAGGTCCTCGCTCGACAGGGTGTCGGCGGTCTTGCCGATGGAC
>VAUM01000160.1 GCA_005774595.1 Actinomycetota bacterium | reverse complement strand
CCTGCCTTCGCGCACCACGACACGTCCGGGGATGCCGACAACGGTGCAGTTGGGCGGTACGTCCGTGACGACCACGGCACCGCCGCCGACTCGCGTACCCGCGCCGATGGTGATATCTCCGAGCACGGCGGCGCCGACCCCAACCACCACACAGTCCTCGAGGGTGGGGTGCCGCTTGCCACGCGCCTTTCCGGTGCCGCCGAGGGTCACTCCCTGGTAGAGCGTGACGTCGTCCTTGATCACCGTGGTCTCGCCGATGACGACGCCCATCCCGTGATCGATGAAGAAGCGCCGCCCGACCTGCGCGCCCGGGTGGATCTCGATGCCGGTGCGGAAGCGGACGCGCTGCGAGAGCCACCGCGCCACGCCGCGGTGCCCGCCTTGCCACAATGCGTGCGTGACGCGATGCCACCAGATGGCGTGCAGGCCCGGGTAGTTGATGAGCACCGACAGCGCCGAGGTCGCGGCGGGATCGCGCTCCTTGACGGCGGTGATGTCCTCTCGGATGCGAGCGAACATGGGTGGCGGTCTCCGGCCTCCTCGGCCTGTTCGGGCACCTAAGCAGTGCGGACAGGATAGCACTCGGCGGGCGGGCCGCCGGGGGCGCCGGGCGGGCGCGACCTGCCCGTCAGCCGCGCTCGAGCAACACGACGGCCTGCGCCGCGACGCCCTCCCCACGGCCGGTCGCGCCGAGGCCCTCGGTCGTCGTCGCCTTCACGCCGATGCGCTCGACGTCGACGCCGAGCGCCGCCGCCATGCGCGCGCGCATCTCGTCGCGGTACGGCGAGACCTTCGGCTGCTCGAGGACGAGAACGCAATCGGCATCGGCGAGCGCCCAGCCCGCCTCGCGCACCAGTGCGCCCACGCGCGCGAGCAGGTCCATGCTGTCGGCGCCGGCGTAGGCCGGGTCGGTGTCGGGGAAGTGCGCGCCGATGTCTCCGGCGCGCAGCGCGCCGAGTAGGGCATCCATGAGCGCGTGCGCGAGCACGTCCGCGTCGGAGTGGCCGAGCAGGCCGCGGTCGTGCGGGACGGTCACGCCGCCCAGCACCAGCGCGCGGCCCTGGGCGAACGCGTGGACGTCGTAGCCCAGCCCAATGCGCAGCTCACCCACGGCGCGCCTCCAGGACCGCCTCGACGACCGCGATGTCCTCGGCGGTCGTGACTTTCACGTTGTCGCGCGGGCCCTCTACGACGCGCACGACGCGCCCGATGCGCTCGAGCAGCGAGGCGTCGTCTGTGCCCTCGAACCCGTCGCGGGCGGCGGCGGCGTGCGCCTCGCGGAGCGCCGGCGCCCGGAAGGCCTGCGGCGTCTGGACCGCCCACAGCCGCGAGCGGTCGGGCGTCTCGAGCACGACGCCGTCCGCGACCACCTTCACGGTGTCCGACGACGGGTGAGCGATCACCGCGCCGTCGCACGCGGGCTCGGCGGCGAGCGCGGCGAGCGTACGCGACGCCAGGTCCGACGTGGCCAAGGGCCGTGCGCCGTCGTGCACGACCACGGCCTCCGCATCCGCCCGCACCGCCGCGAGCCCCGCGGCCACGGAGAGGCGACGGGTCTCGCCACCGGCGACGACCGCCAGCGGCTTGCCCGCGCTCGCGGCCACGTCCGCAACGGCCGCGGCGTATTCCTCGACGCGATCGGGGTGGCAGACGACCACGAGCGACGTCACCTCGGGGCAGGCCGCCATCGCCGCCACTGCATACGACATCACGGGGCGGCCGGCGAGCAGCGCGGTCTGCTTGCCGCCCTCGCGTCCGAACCGCGACGCGGCGCCACCGGACACGATGATCGCGACGGCGTTCACACGACCGCCTTGAACCTCGCGAAGATCATCCGGCCCGTCGAGGTCTGCAGCACCGAAGTCACCTCGGTGTCCACCTCGGCGCCGACGTGTTCCACGCCGCCATGCACCACGACCATCGTGCCGTCCTCGAGGTAGCCGACGCCCTGCTCGGGCTCCTTGCCCTCACGGATGATGCGCAGACGGATGTTCTCGCCGGGCAGGTGGGCCGGTCGCAGCGCCGCTGCCATCTCGTTGACGTTGAGCACGGTCACGCCCTTGACCCGCGCTGCGCCCGTGAGGTTGTAGTCGACCGTGACGAGCGTGCCGCCCGAGTCGATCGCGAGACGCTCCAGCTTGTGGTCCACGTCGCCGATCTGGGAGTAGTCGGCCTCGAAGACCTCGACGCGCAGGTCGCCCTCGCGCATCGTCTGCAGCAGGTCGAGGCCCCGGCGGCCGCGGGCGCGGCGAACGTCGTCCGCGGAGTCCGCGAGAGTCTGGAGCTCGGCGACGACGAAGCCGGGCACGAGCAGCTCGCCCTCGAGGAACCCGGCGCGGCGCATCTCGGCGAAGCGGCCGTCGATCACTGCGCTCGTGTCGAGGAACTTGCGCGGTGCGCCCGCAGCAGCCCCGGACCCGCCCGCGAGCCGCGGGAAGGCGTGCGCCGCGTCGGCGCGGCGCACGAGTGCGAGGCGCATCCCCGCCCACGCGCACAGACCGGAGATGAGCAGGATGACGCCGACCGCGAGCGACTGCGGCTGGATGTAGCGCAAAGGCAGCGACAGGAAGACCGCGACGATCAGGCCGACGAGCAGGCCGACTATGCCGAGCAGCAGATCGACGGCCGCGATCTCACGGACGCGCTCCTCGAGACGGCGGAAGACCGCCTCGACCTCACGACCGATGATGCCACCGAGGATGAACCCGACCGAGCCACCGAGAACCACGAGGATGAAGAGGACGTAGTAGGGTGAGTAGCTGGTCTGTTCGGTCCAGTCGACGGCCTGCGACACCGTGAATCCGCCAAGCGCGCCCGCAAGGAATGAAAGGAAGCGGGTGACCTGGACGATCATGTGGGGCGTTCGCGACTACCGCGAGCGCATCCACCTCCCTCCGCTATGACGGCCACAGATGATGGAAGATGCGCCCGATTCTACCACCCGAGCGGTGTTCCGGCGGGTGGTGAGCGTCCGGAGGGCTCCCGACGCGCCCTACTGCAGCGCGTTGCGGCGCAACCGGCGCAGGCCCTCGGCGATCGACCGCGCCCGCCGCATGCCCACACCGTCGACGTCGTCGAGCTGGTCCTCGGTGGCCCCCATCAGGCCCGGGACCCCGCCGAACCGCTCGGCGAGCCTCGTCATGACCGCCGCCGGCAGCATCGGGATGCGGCGCAAGAGGCGGTAGCCGCGCGAATGGAGGTGCTCCTCGGTCGCCTTCGCCGCCGACGGGTAGCCGAGCGCCGCGGCGATGGCGTCCGGGTCCAGCAGCGCCTCGCCGTCGAGCGCGGCGACCGCGGCGCGGACCTCGGCGATGTCGGCGGCGGGATCGTACGCATAGTCGCGCAGCAGGTTCACGTACTCGTCGGCGACGCCCTGCGAGAGCTCGTCGGCCTGCAGGCGGATGAGCCGGCCCTCGCGGCCGAGGCGCACGATGTGGCGGCGGACCTCGGCGGAGACCCGCACCGTCATCTCGAAGCGGCGGATGACGGACGCGACGTCGCCGAAGCTGACGAGGTCCTCGAACTCGAGCGCGAGAAGGCGGGCGCCGACCTCGTCGAGGCGGGCGCGGTAGCGCAGCAGCGTCTGGAGCGCCTGGTCGGCCTTGGCGAGCGCGACCTCGATGGTGTCGAGCGTCGCCTTGGTGCCGCAGACGTAGACGCTGACGATGGCGCGCCTGCGGGAGATGGACACGACGAGTGCGCCGGTCTGCTTGCTCACGCGCTCGGCGGCGCGGTGCCGCATGCCGGTCTCGGAGGTGGGGATCGACGCATCGGGCACGAGGTGGACGTTCGCGCGCAGGATGCGCGAGCACAAGCCGTCGAGCACGATCGCGCCGTCCATCTTGGACAGCTCGAAGAGACGCTGCGGCGTGAAGTCGATGCCGATGCCGAATCCGCCGCCACAGACCGGGGCGACCTTCTCCTCGTCGCCGATGACGACGATGGCGCCGCCGTGCGCGGCGATGACGTCGTCGATGCCCTCGCGCAGCGGCATGCCGGGCGCCAGCAGTTCGAGGGCGTCCTCGATGCAGTCGAAGCGCAGGTCGTCCATGCGGTCCGTCCCGTCAGTGTGTCGGCGGCGGGGCGTGCGGCGAGCGGCGATGTGCTCCCGTGCATGGATATTCCCATGCGCGGGCGGCGGGGCGCTAGCCGATGCGCGTGAGCGCCTCGGCCAGCGAGGCGATGCCGATGCGCTCGCAGCCGGCCACGGGCGCGTCGCCGGCGCCGTGCGCGGGCGAGAGCACACGCGCGAACCCCATGCGCGCCGCCTCGCGGCAGCGCGCCTCGGCGTGCGCGACCGGGCGGACCT
>VAUM01000159.1 GCA_005774595.1 Actinomycetota bacterium | reverse complement strand
CCAGTGCGGTTCTCGGCGAGGAACCTTCCATCGGGCAGGAGTATGGTTCGTGCGCGGGCTCAGTAACGGACGCAGCCACCGGGGATCCCGTCCGCGGAGTCCAGGTCGAGTGCTTCCGATGGGACGAGATCGAGGGCTGGGTCGCGGAACCGGCGGCCGCCGGCTCGACGGTCCTCGGTGATTGGCGGGCCGACGGGCTTCCCGCCGGGTCGTACAAGTTGCGGTTCTTCGACCCTGCGCGCACTTATGCCTCAGCCTGGTACGGCGGAGTCGACATCGGAACGGCCAGTACGGTGACGGTCGCACCCACTCACGTGACGCATGGCGTCGACGTTGCGTTGGAGGAGGCGTCGGAGATCCACGGCACCATCACGTCGCCGGTATGGCCCAGCGGATGGGGCGGGGGCGTCCATCCGGTGTCCGGTGCAGCGGTCTACCCATACTCCCGGGACGACGAGACTGGGGAGTGGCGCCTCGCGGAGGCGGCGGTACGCTCGCTGTCCGACACGAGCGGTGCGTACTCCGTCACCGGCCTCGAGCCGGGCACGTACCGGTTGTTGGTCGTGCCAGAGTCTGACGCTCTCAACAACCAGTTCTACTCCGATCGTGTCTATGGCGGCCCCGCCGTCTACGCTGGCACTACGACCTCGACGGCCCTCGATTCCGGATGCGACGTGGTACTCGGGGCGGCAGAGGCCACGTCCGGTGTGGACGTCCAGCTGGCGGCTTCGACCTACATGTCCGGGACGGTGACCGGCCCCGGCGGCGTGGCGATGGCCGGTCACCAGGTCAGCATCCGGGACCTGTCAGGGCTCGGGATCATCGCGGTCACGGAGACTGACGTCGACGGCACGTGGAGCATGAGGGGCATGGACTGCGCGCAGGACTACCTCGTACGCTTCGATGACGGCTCCGACGTACTCGGATTCGCGTCCCAGCCGGGGGTCTTCTACACGACGGAATGGTATGCGGTGCCGATGAGCGTTCCCGATACGGCATCAGCGTGGTCCATTCCTCTCACGGAGTTCCAGCCTCGGGCGTTCGTCGACGGGCAGGTCGATGCCGCACCCGGCTGGGGGTCGGTCCAGGGTGTGGTGACCGACGCGCAGACGGGCGTCGGCCTTGAGGGTACCCGCATCGCGCTCGTCAGCGACGCGCCGAACTCATGGACGTTCACGCCCACGTCGACGGACGCCTCGGGGTCGTTCGTCTTCTCGCATGTCCCGAACGGCGGCTACCACGTGCTCGCGGACCGGGACGACGAGCCGGGACTCGCCATCGGGAAGGTCTACGGGGGCGCATCGAGCGCGACGTTGACCGTCTCGACGGCGGCAACCGCGAGCGTCGCCATCACGATGGCTCTCGATCCGACCGCGGAAGCCGACCCTGGCGTCACGCTCGGCGGTATCACCGGGATCGTTCGACTGGACGCCAGCGGACTTCCCACGGCGACCGTTCCGGTGACGTTCTACCGGCGGACGGGCGGCACCTGGGAATGCGCAGGTCAGGTGCGAACGAACAGCGCGGGCAGGTATGTGACCGGACTCCCCGCGGGTGACTACAGAATCCAGTTCGGTCCGGCGCTGCGTCTCTCGAGCGAGTTCCACGCCGACGTGACTTCGTCCGCGCTGGCCGCGACAGTGACCGTCTCGCCGGTGCCTGCCGCCTACCGCACGGTGGATGCGTCACTGACGACTGCGTCGACGATATCCGGCACGGTGCGCGGCGCGAGCGGTCAGCCAGTCGCCGGCGTCGAGGTGCGTGCGCTCGAATCAGATGCGTCGACCGGGGAATGGCGCACGGTTCGCCTCGGTTCGACCGACGCCTTCCCTGAGAGTGCTGTCGCGGTAGCGAGGACAGGCGCGGATGGTTCGTACGTCGTGGGGGGGCTGGAAGGCGGGCGGGCCTACCGCCTCAAGTTCGGCGCGCGGACTGACGAGGCGCTCCCGTTCGTCGCGTGTGGCACCCGGTACTGGAGCGCCGACGGGCTGGCGCAAGGAATCGATCAGGCGGACGACATCGTTGTCGGCCCCGATGTCTCAGGCAAGGATGCGACCGTCTCGCTGGGCTGCAACCTCGTCGGGAGTGCCGTCGACCCGGACGGCAAGCGTGTTGGTGGCGTGAGGGTCGATCTGTGGGAACACCGATCGGGGAACACGTGGGTGGTCGCGCGGAGCACCTATACGCAGGAGTCCGGGGACTTCTCGTTCGAGGAGGCGTTCTCCGCCGGTGACTACCGACTCGAGTTCAGCGACGAGTTCCGCGGCCTCTACGCGCCTCGATGGTACGCGTCCGCAGCGACGGCCGCCGATGCTGCGACCATCACGATCGCAGCATCAGAGACCGCAGCGGTGACGGTTGAGCTTCGCGCTGCGGACGCGAGTTTCGCGCAGATCGCAGGCGCCAACAGGTATGAGACTGCCGTCTCCGCCGCAAGAGAGGGCTTCCTTCCGCAGGGTGCGGACACCGTGATCGTCTCGACGGGGGCGAACTGGCCGGACGCGCTCGGCGGGTCGGCGCTGGCCGGTGCCTACGACGGGCCGATGCTGCTGGTCGGCCGCGACGAGCTGCCCCCTTCAGTCTCCGCGTGTATCGGTGATCTTGGGGCCACGCGCGCCATCATCGTCGGGGGCATCGGGGCGGTCGAACCGGATGTCGAGGCTGCACTCGCCGCCCAGCTGGGGGATGCGAACGTCTCGCGCATCGCGGGCGCGAATCGCTATGAGACGGCGAATCTCGTGGCCGCCGCGACGATCGCGAGGCTCGGCGCCGCGTACGACGGGACCGCGTTCGTGGCGACGGGCGGCAACTTCCCCGACGCGCTTGGCGCCTCACCGCTCGCAGCGTCGGCGAGCTGGCCGCTGTACCTCACAAGCTCGACCAACGGCATCGATGATGCGACACTCGCGCAGATGCAGGCCAGTGGCGTGAGCACTGTGCTCGTGCTCGGCGGCACGGGGGCGGTGCCCTCCTCGACGGAGGCGTCGCTCGTCGCGGTCTTCGGTGACGCGAACGTCAACCGGCTGGCCGGATCGAACCGCTACGAGACCGCGGCAATCATCGCGCAGTACGGCGTCGACCGCTGCTTCGGCCTCGGCTGGAACAACGTGGCGTTCGCCACGGGGACCAACTTCCCCGACGCACTCGCCGGCGGCGTGCTCCAAGGTATGAGCGGCTCAGTACTGCTGCTGACTGGCGCGAACTCTCTGGACCCGTCAGTCGCGACGGTTCTCGACGCGAACAGGGACACCATCGCCGAGGTGCGGTTCCTCGGCGGTACGGGTGCGGTCAGCAACACGGTGCGGACGCTCATCTATGCGCACCTGCACTGAGGCCGCGGGCGACTCCGCTGCGGCGCAGCGGGCGCGGCAGCAGGCGGCGGCGCTGGAGTAGGCGCGCGGCCGCGAGGCGCGGTGTCAGAATCCTTCGTCGGCGAAGTGCGGCGCGTCCGCGAACTGCTGCCACGGCCTCATAGGGACGCGATGCCAGCGTCCCAGGCCTTGACCCCGGCATGGTGGGCGAGGAGGGACTCGAACCCTCATGACCTTTCGGCCAGCGGTTTTTCTCCACCACCACGGCTTTCGCCGCCGGTCCCCGCAGGAACCGTTCGTGGCCCGGACCATCCCTTCGCCCACGGCACTACCCGTTGCGGGCGCGCCCCGTCTGGTCTCTACACCTTCCCCCGCGCTTGTCGGGGGCTTGGCTCGGGATAGGCATGCCGCGTACTGCGGTGCAGCTTTCCCCGAGTTTGAGGCGTTCTGCACCCGGGGTTTCCCCCGGGGCACTCAAGATCGCGTCTGAGACCGCCGCGTCTGCCTGTTCCGCCACTCGCCCATATGCCGGTTGTCAACGGCGCGCCCACGCGCGCCGCCACATTCTAGCGCAGCGTCTACGGTGGCCGGTGTTCGAGCCGCGGCCCGCGGGGGCATACACTCCCTCGCGACGCTGTGACGAAGTGGTCCTCACGACGGCGCGGGGCTTCGCCGGACCCGCCGTCGTGGGTGCGTGGCAGGGGCGTCCGGGACGGTACCGGGCGCCCCTCGCCTATACTCGCAGGCGGAAACGAGCGTCACGGAAGGCCGCCCGCATGTCCGAGAACGACCCGACATCCCGTCTCCCCGCCGCCGTTCGCGAGCATCTCGCGAACGTGGCGGACAACCTCCAGCTCGTGGCCGACATGGGCTACGGCGACGTGGCGCTGCTCGTGCCCACGCGGGCAGGCGGTCTCACCGTGCTCGCGGACGCGCGGCCGATGACCGCGCCGGCCGCTGGAGGCGCGTCCCGCGCGGGCGAGACGCTCGATGCGGCGGACGAGCCAGAGGCGGCC
>VAUM01000158.1 GCA_005774595.1 Actinomycetota bacterium | reverse complement strand
CCCCTTTCCCCCCGGGGCGCCCCCATCGATCCTGTGACGGGAGCAGCCTGACGAGCAAGCGAAGAGGCCCCGGCGTGCCCGCCGAGGCCTCCACACAGTATCCGGGGACCGATGCCGGAACGCCCGGCCGGCACCGCCTACGGCATCAGGACCCCGCCGACATCGAGTGCGTCGATGCCGACGAACGCTGCCGTCGCCGCTCCGGTGCTCTCCCCGCTGCATTCGATGCGCAGGGTGTGCGTGTCGTCCGCCAGCGACCCGGACGCCCAGACCCGCTGCTGCGGCACCCATATGGGCCAGTAGAGGTCGACGAGCACCGGCGTGCCTTCGTCGAGCGTGATCCTCACCTTGCCGTAGTTCACGCCCTTCGAGGTGATCAGGGCGATGTCGGTGCCGCTGAACGTCACGTCGCAGTACGAGCCGGCGGCCGTCGCGTATCGGAACGAACCGCCGGAGTAGCGCGGCGAGGAGGTGAGCGTCCACGGGCCTGAGTACTGCAGGCGGGAATCGTTCTGCTCGTACCGCGTGACGTAGGGAGTCGCGGACGTAAGCTCCCCTTCCGCCACGTCGACGGCGTCGAGACTGATGTTCGTACGCATCGACGCCGGATCCGACATGCCGGTGTGCTCCATGCGCAGGGTGTGCGCGCCGGCGCTGAGTCCGCGCTTGCTGTACACGACCTGCTTCATCCTGTAGGTCGGTGCGTAGAGACTCACCAGTGTCGTGTCGGTCGAGTCGAGCACGACGCGGGCCGTGCCGTACGCCGGACCGGTGAAGACCACCAGGTCCACGCCGGTGCCGCTGAACGCGACCGCTGCCACACAGCCTGTCGCACCCCACGACATGGTCCCGCCGGAGTACCCCGTCGAGGTCGACGTGGTCCAGACGCCCGAGTACGCGATCCGCGGATCGTTCTGCTCGGCCCGCTGCAGATCCGCCGCCGATGCGACGGCCGGGACCGCGAGCCCGATGACACAAGCGAGGATCGCGACCGTGAAACGAACGTACGCGCGCATGTCTACCTCCCCAGTCCCGGCGGCTTCGCCGCGCGGTCACCGCGCCCCTGCGACGGAGGATATACCCTCGGCCACCCGTCATCCAACGCGCCGGCCCGCCACACGGAACGCAACGAGGCACCCGCGGGTGCCTCGTGAGTAGCTGGTGGGCGATCATCGACGCGCTTGTGACCTACCTCGCAAGCAGCCGGTAGCCGTAACAGCGGCCCGGCCAATGCTACTCGACGCGCGACAGGTTCATCTGCCATGAACCGTTAGTGACAGCGGGCCCGGAGTCCGAGTACTGGAGGGACATCGTGTCCTGCCCCAAGTCCGTCAGGCGCCAGTACCTACCCCCCGCACCGGGGTTGTCGCTCTGCACGTGCAGAACCACATCGTCTTTGGCGCGTTCCTCCACCCACGTATCCAGCACATCCTTGTCGCGTTCCACCGCCCAGGTCCCACTCCACCGCACCGTAATCGTGGCGGGCATGCTGCGTACTAGGGGCCCCAGGGCGAACCGGCCGTCGTCGGTCAGCACGAGCGTCGAGCTGGTACCGTCCGATGGCAGTGACCACTTGTACGAGGGCTGCACGGAGTCTACGCGCCACACCCCTTCAAGACCCCGGGTGCGGGTGCAAGCGGCACACAGCAACAGGGATGCACCCACGAGAAGGCGCAGAGCCGCCCTGAAACACCTCGTGAGGGAACTAGAGATCACTCGGCACGACCTCACCCGTCCGCGCGTCGATGAGATGGATGCGATCTCGCAAGGCAGACGCGGTAGCTCGCACCGCGTCGCCAGCAGCCTCAGCTGCTGTCTTCGTTCGATGCAGCTGGCATAGGGCTACCGGAAGAGCCACGATTGACATCGTGGCCCCCGCGACGGACACGAGCGCCGCAACCGTAGCCACGGGAGCGGTTTGGTATTCCAGTGCGATTGCGTCGATGAACCCCAAGTAGCCTCCTCAGGGTCATGCCAGAGCATGCCCGACGCCGCGGTGTTTCCCTGTCGAAGCTCGTGCACCCGGCGGTGTTGGTACTTCTGTGGAACCGCACAACACTGAGATGCTACACGGAACCGCGCAACGCGTGGAGTCGGTGCCAGCGGGGTTGCGATGTGTGGCGACTGCCTCGATGCTGGGCGCATGGATGAGCACAACGACACCTCGGTGACGGCACGACTGCTGGGCGCGTCATACGCGCTCGGCGTCGTCGAGCGGTTGCAGGAGATCGCCGACGAGGCCGCTACTCTTGAACGGCGAATCCGCGAGCTTGCCGAGGTGCGCTCGGCTGCAATCGAGCAGGTAGAGGCCTTGGCGCGTGCAGGTGCCGGCGCTCGGCTGGCATTCGCGGGTGCCTCGACCGCCGAGCAGCGCGAAGTGCTCTCAGCGGTACTTTGTAGCGCCACCATCGAGGACGGGCGCATAGTGTCCTACCAGTGGAAAGACCCCTTCGGATTCCTCGAAAGGAGTCCCGAAGGGGCCTTCTGTCATTCATGGTGGGCCATCATCGACGCGCTTGTGAAGGCCGCTGTCTAACTCCGACAGGCCACCCCTACGGTCCGAGCAGCTCCCCAGTCACGTCGAAGCGATCCACCCAGACGTTGTATCCGGTCGACTTGGCGTTCTTGCCGGTGGTGCTCTCGATCCGGAGTACGTGGTTCTCCAAAGGCAACTCCGAGACCGACCAGAGCACCTGCTTGAACTGGTTGGGGGAAGCGTACATGTCCACTGTGGCCTGGTACACGCCGTCGAGATAGACCCTCGCGCGACCGCCCGACGTGGTCTTGGACCCGATCCAACTGATCGCGGTACCGCAGAAGGTGGCCTCCACGGACTTGCCCGCGCCGGACACGTAGCGTGCCGTGCCCTGCGAGAACTGCGTGCGCACCAGGCTGCCCCACGTCCCCGCCCACACAGGCCGCGAGTCGGTCTCCTCGCGCGGCAGCGTGGCGTGCAGGGCGGTGACGGACACACGCTGAAGTTCGGGCGCGAGCGCCGTGGGCCCTTCCAGCCGCACGACGATGTCGATGAACTGGGATGCAGGCACCGCGCTCATGTCCGAAAAGGCGGCCACATCCTCGGATGCGCGGCCCAGGTAGTTCCCGCTGCCGGTCGTCCAGTCGATCGGTTCGCCGTCACGACCCAGCGGCTCCGACCATTCGATCCCATCTGCACTCGTGCGCACCGCGAACTTGACCGCCGAGCCTGCCGAGAGCGTGCCGATGGTGGCTTCGAGGCGACCCCAGCCCCGGAACGCCGGCAGCGCGCCGGTGGGCTCGACGGCGCGAAGACCCACGCACGAGCCGGTGCCGCCGATGGAGCAGGGGTTCGGGTGAGTACCCCAGTCGCCATACACCAGGGCGTACGTCGGGTTAGTCACAACGACCGTACCGTCAGGCTTGAGTCCGATGGTCCCGCCATAGCACGCTTGCACGGCGACGATGTCAGTCCAGTCCGAGACATCGCACTGGCCGCAGTCGTTGCTCCCGGTCGCAACCACCGTCCCGTCACGCTTGAGACCAACGTTGTGGGACCCGCCCGCCGCCACGGCCGCGATGTCGCTCCAATCCGAGACATCGCCGCTGCTCCCCGCTGTCGCGAGCACCGTGCCGTCGCGTCGAAGGCCGAGGGTGTACCAGTTGCCACATGCCACAGCAGCTATGTCCGTCCAGTCCGAGACGTCGCACCGACCATCGCCGGCGGAGCCGGCGGCTACGACGGTGCCGTCACGCCTGAGACCGATGGTGTGCCAGAAGCCTCCGGCGACCGCCACGATGTCAGTCCAGTCCGAGACGTCGCATTGGCCGAAGTCATCCCCCGCGGAGATCCATCCTGCGGCCGCAACCACTGACCCGTCAGACCTCAGACCGACGGCGTGCGCATAGCCACCACCAATCGCAGTGATATCGGTCCAGCCGCAGACATCACCGCGGCTGCGCGCCAGCGCGACCACGGTGCCGTCGCGCTCAAGTCCGAACAGGCCGCCCTCGGTCGCGGTGATCGCCACAATCGGCTCACGAGGCGAAACGTTGCACTGGCCAGAGAAGTCCATCCCGACCGCGACCACCGTGCCATCTGCCTTGAGGCCCACGGTGTGGTACACGCCGGCGGCAACGGCCACGAGGTCGTCCCAGTCTGCAACGCCGCTCTGGCCCCAGCTGTCGTCCCCGATCGACACTGCTGTGCCGTTCGCCGTGAGGCCGACGGTGTGGTTGTAGCCCGCCGCGACAGCGGTGATGTCGGTCCACTCTGAGACGCCGCACTCGCCGCACTCGTTGCTTCCGACGGCCAGGACAGTGCCGTCCGCCTTGAGACCGACCGTATACCAGCCCCCCGCCGCGATGTCGACGATGTCGGTCCACTCTGAGACGCCGCACTGTTCCCAGC
>VAUM01000157.1:1208-4402 GCA_005774595.1 Actinomycetota bacterium | reverse complement strand
CGTTCTCGCTCGCCGAGTACGCCCGCGCGATCGACGAGCGGCGCACGCCGGCCACCCAGTGCCGCGCGTTCCCCCGCATCGACCGCATGCGCTATCGCTTCCTGATGTCGCTGTTCGGCGGCTCGATGGACACGGCTGCGTTCGAGCGCGACTTCGGCGTCAGCGCTGCGCGCGGCCTGCCGCTCGAGATGGCGTTCATGCGCGCGAACCGGGCGTTCGCCTCGGAGGCGGGCGGCCGCATCACGCTCACGCCGCGCGGACGCTATCTGCTCGTGGCGATGATGCGCGAGTTCTTCGTGTCGGTGAACCGCCTGCGCGACCAGGCACGCGCGGCGCTCTCGCCCGAGGAGCGCAAGCTGCTGTTCGGGGACGGCGCGGGGGCGGCGCCGTGCGTCGTCGACGGCCACGAGGCCGCCGCAGCGGCGTCCGAGACCGGCGAGGCGGCCGACGTGCTCCCGCCCACTCGCGTGTAGCCGGCGTCACGAACATCCACCGCGCATCACCCGCGCGCTACAATCGAAGTCGGCCCGCTCACGATCGGAAGCGAGGACTCTCATGCCCGAGGATGATGCCGGTGTCCCCGGCCCCGCACCGCTCGTCGCGATCGTGATGGGCTCGGCGTCCGACATGGGCGTCATGGACGACTGCGCCAAGCAGCTCGACGAGTTCGACGTGCCGTATGAGATGACGGTGGCGTCGGCGCACCGGCAGCCCGCGAAGGTGCACGAGTGGGCGAGCGGGCTCGAGGCGCGCGGCGTGAAGGTCGTCATCGCCGCCGCCGGCAAGGCGGCGCACCTTGCAGGTGTGGTCGCCGCGTTCACCGCGTTGCCCGTGGTCTCGGTGCCGATCAAGACGTCGGACCTCGGCGGACTCGACTCGCTGCTGTCGATGGTGCAGATGCCCGGTGGCGTGCCGGTGGCGTGCGTGGCCATCAACGGCGCGCGCAACGCGGCCATCCTCGCCACGCAGATGCTCGGCACGTCGATGCCCGAGTACCGGGAGCGCGTCAGCGAGCTCAAGCGGCAGATGGCCGAGGGGTAGGTTCCGGGACGGAGCGGTTCCACCGTGCGGCCCTGACGGGGGAGCGGGTACGTGAGCTGGGGTTCATCGCAGGAGGAGTGGGGTGCCGAGTTCAAGGCTCGAGCCTGCAACATGCTCGACCTGTACTCGCGCACCCTGTCGGACCTCGGCTACGACGCGCGCGCCTATGCGGACACGGCCGCGCGTCTCGGCGAGACCTCCAGGTTCTCGGGCAAGTACGACGCGCTGTGCCATGCCATGTGGATGTGCGGCGAGGCCAAGAAGTTCGTCTCGCACGGCCGGGAAGCCAAGGCGTACCGCTGGATCGGCATGATCCAGGGCCTGCTGTGGGCGCACGGCGTCTTCTCCATCGAGGAGCTCAAGACCCACAACGAGCTCGACGAGGAGTTCTGGGCGCGCTGGGACCGCAGGCAGGGGCCGAGGCGGGACTGAGGGCTCAGCCGGCCGGCTCGTCCCCCCGGGCAGGCCTGCCGGCCGCGGCGCTCCCGAGCCCGTACGCGGCCCGGCCGTGCGTTCCCCACCAGTGCGCCGTGGCGACCGAGGTCGCGACGCTGACCACGCACGCGAGCACGGACGCGATCGGCGACAGCATCTGACCGGCGAGTGCGACGAGCGTCATCACGTCCTCGGGCATGCCCGTCGCGACGCCTGCGGCGGCAAGCGCCCACGGCCCGAGGATGAGTCCGTAGACCAGCGGCACGTAGACGAGCATGAGGAACACCTGCACGGCGACCCCGTACGACCACGCGCGCAAAGCGGTGCGCGGGGAGCGGCCCAGGCTGTCGAGGGCCTGGCGCACCTCAAGCCCCTCGCGCACGCTGTCGAAGAGCGCGTAGCGCAGCGTCGCCGCGTGCGTGACGGGTGCGAGCGCGAGACCGGCGGCGAACAGGGCGCAGACCATCGAGGCCGCCGTCAGCACCGCGACGGCGATGCTCATGACGAGTCCGATTGCAAGCGCCTGGTCGGTCCCGATGGCGACGGCGATCGCCAGAGTCCCGCCGGCGCCGGTGCCCGCCATCACGGTGGCGATCCCTGCGACGCAGTACCACGCCACCATGAGCGCCAGCGAGTACGGCAGAACGACCACGTAGCCGAAGAAGCCGCGCTTCAGCAGACGTCCCCAGTCCGTCCACTCGGGCAGCACGCTCTCGCGCCCCCAGGCGACCGCGGTCATCCACTCCAACGTCCAGCCGAGAACGAGGAACGGCCCGACGTACGGGACCCAGAACACGAGCGCCGCGATGCCAAGCTTCGATGCCCACCTCGGATCGTGTCTGAGCGCCCGCCACGGCGCGAAGAACCCGTCCATCACGCTCCCTCCTCGCGCACGATGCTACCGCACCCCGCGCACTCCACCGCTATCCTGTGGTAGAGTGCCGAGGCACGCGGGGTGCGCTGGTCGCGCCCCACGACGGCCCGAGGGGCGGTTCGCCATGCTGTCGCTTGCACTGCCGAAGGGCTCGCTCGAGGAGCAGACGCTCCTCCTGTTCGCGCAGGCCGACCTCGAGGTCAAGCGCGGGAGCCGCGAGTACAACCCGACCATCGACGACCCGCGCATCTCGCGCGTGAAGATCCTGCGGCCGCAGGAGATCCCGCTGTTCGTGCAGGACGGCCACTTCGACCTCGGCATCTCCGGGCACGACTGGGTGCGCGAGAGCGGGGCCGACGTGATCGAGGTCGCCGACATGCCGTACGCCAAGACCGGGACCGGCGTCGTGAAGATGGTGCTCGCAGTGCCGCAGGAGTCGTCCGCGGCCTCGGCGCGCGACATCGCGCCGGGTAGCCGCATCACCACCGAGTTCCCGCGCGTCACCGGCCAGTTCTTCGAGGAGCTCGGCATCCCGGTCGAGGTCGAGTTCTCGTACGGCGCGACCGAGGCGAAGGTCCCCGAGATGATGGACGCGCTGGTCGACCTCACCGAGACCGGGTCCACGCTGCGCCGCAACGGGCTGAAGATCATCGACGTCGTGCTCACCTCGACCACCCGCCTGCTCGCGAACAAGGCCGCGTGGGAGGACCCGGCGAAGCGCGCGGCCATCGAGGAGGTCCGCACGCTGTTGCTCGGCGTCATTGAGGCGCGCGGGCGCGTGCTGCTGATGATGAACGTGCCGGCAGGCAAGCTCGACGCGGTCATCGCCGAGCTACCCGCCATG
>VAUM01000157.1:0-1198 GCA_005774595.1 Actinomycetota bacterium | reverse complement strand
CTGCTCATGATGAACGGGCCGGCAGGCAAGCTCGACGCCGTGATAGCCGAGCTGCCCGCGATGAAGAAGCCGACCGTCAACCAGCTGTACGGGTCAGACGACTACGAGATCACGACAGTGGCCGACAAGGCGACCGTCAACGTGCTCATCCCGCGCCTCAAGGCGGCCGGGGCTGAGGACATCCTCGAGCTGCCGATCGCCAAGATCGTCAGGTAGGAGGCCGCTCCCAGGCTCGCGGCCGGCGCCACGGCCCTTCCGCGTCGAGCCGTCGCGAGGATGCGACCAGTCCCGCGAGGGGTGCGTGGAGCGGGTGGTCGGGGACCGGCTGGAAGTAGCAGCGCCCGTCCCTGCGGCGTTGCTCGATGAGGCCCAGACGCTCGAAGCGTGCGATCTCCCGCTGCATCCTGCCCGTTCCGGAGCCGTTCGTCCGGCAGAGGTCGCGGAGCCAGGGCAGCTCGCCCTCGGGTTCGAAGAGCCGCTCCAGGATCGTTGCGCGAGAACGCGACCCTGTGAGTTGCTCGAGGGTGGTGCGGAGCGGTCTGCGGCCCACGGTGTCTCCTTCTGGCCGGCGAGGCGGTCGGGGAAGTGCCGGCGGCGCGCGGTCGGCCGTGTCTCCGGACGGTGGCGTCGTGCCCGCCGGGGCAGTCCCCCATCCCTACGATTCCAGGGTACGCCGTACCCAGGAATCGTATGACGCACCAATGTTCCCGGACGGCCGGAAGGCCGCCCTTTGGGACCCATCATGGCAGGCGGGTCTTACCGGAATCTAACTCGACGCGGGCGGCGAACCCGCGGTCGGCGGACCCTGCGGGGCGGGCGGTCCCGGTGCCACCGCGTCGGCGGCCGGCGCGTTCCTCTTCCGCCGTATCAGCACGATGACCAGCACGATCACCGCTACGAGCACCAGCCCGCAGCAGCACGCGCCGACGATCACCGCGGTCAGCACCATGCCGGGCCGGAACCCGCCGCCGAGCGGTCCGTCCACGGGGCCGCGGACGGAGCCGCCGCCCGAAGCGCCGCCGGAGCCGCCGCTGCCTCCGCCACCCTGCGCGTTCGTCCTGCCGCCCGCGCCCTTCGTCAGCGCGGCGAGTCCCTCGGGCTCCTCGAAGCCGGCCGGCGGAGCGATCCCGGTCACCGCCTCGAACGTCTCGAACTTCGGCGCTTCTGCCTCGGCGAACCTGATCTCGGAGAGGTAGGT
>VAUM01000156.1:3505-4414 GCA_005774595.1 Actinomycetota bacterium | reverse complement strand
CATCGACTTCGAGAACCTGGCGCTCGGCGCCAAGCAGCAAAGCGTCGCCGGTCGTCGGCGCGCCAAGCGCGACGCGAACTTCGACATGAAGCGCGTGCTCGAGCGCCTCGTGGAGAAGGGCAAGATCGTCGCCAAGCGCGCGTACTCGGACTGGAGCCGCTTCCCCGAGTACGTCACGCCGCTGCACGAGCTGGGCATCGAGCTCATCGAGATCCCTGAGCGCGGCATGACCGGCAAGAACTCGGCCGACATCCGGCTCGTGGTCGACGCGATGGAGATGTCGCACTCGAAGGAGCACATCGACACCTTCGTCATCGTGTCGGGCGACTCGGACTTCACGCCGCTGGTCAGCAAGCTGAAGGAGAACGGCAAGACGGTCATCGGTCTCGGCATGAAGGACTCCACGTCCGACCTGCTCGCGGCCAACTGCGACGAGTTCATCTACTACGAGGATCTCGGAGCGGCGGCCGGCTCGCCGGCCATCGGCGACAAGATCCCGCGCACCAAGAAGCCCGCGTTCAAGCTGCTGTTCGAGACGATCGAGGCGCTGCAGCGCGAGAACGTCGAGGTCATGCACTCCTCGCTCCTGAAAGACACCATCAAGCGCAAGCAGCCGCAGTTCACCGAGAGCGCGTACGGCTACAAGTCGTTCACCGCGCTGCTGGAAGACGCGCAGAAGCTCGGCTTCGTGACGCTGCGCAAGGACCCGAAGTCCGGCACGTGGGTCGTCGAGGGCTTCGCGGGCTCGTAGGCGCGGGCGCGCGGGCGAGGCGGGGGCGGGGCGGGGGCAGAGGGGGGGGCCCGGGGGCCTGGGGCGGGGTGGGGGGTGGCTCGGCGGCGCGGCCGGCTCGGGCGGGGGCGGCGGGGCGGGGCGGGGTGGGCGGGGGCGGGGTGCGCGGGGCCGGGGGG
>VAUM01000156.1:0-3495 GCA_005774595.1 Actinomycetota bacterium | reverse complement strand
TCCTGGAGCGGTTCGAGGGTTGCCTCGTCGGCGGCGCTGTCGGCGACGCGCTCGGCGCGCCGGTCGAGTTCACGCGGCTCGAGTTCGCGCAGGTCAGTGGGCTGCAGCCGTGGGGCGGGCATCCGGCCGGCTCGTTCACCGACGACACCCAGATGACGATCGCCACCGCCGAGGGCCTGTTGCGCGCGCACCGCGCCGGGGCGGACCCCGCCGACGGCGTGTGGGAGCGCTACCTCAGGTGGTACGCGCGCCAGTCCGAGCCCGGCTACGCGCGCGCTCCCGACTCGACCTGCCTCGCTGCGCTCGAAGGCGGCGGCTTCGCGCGGGCGGCGCGCAACGACTCGAAGGGCTGCGGCGGCGTCATGCGCATCGCGCCCGTGGGACTGGCGCACTACGGCGACCCCCCGGTCGCCTTCGACCTGGGCTGCCGCATCGCGGGGCTGACGCACGGGCACCCCACCGGCCGACTCGCGGCGGGCTGCCTCGCCGAGATCGTCGCGCGCGTGACGGGCGGCTCCGCGCTGGACGAGGCCATCGCCAAGACCCGCGTGCGGCTGACCGTCGAGTGCGAGGGCGCCGAGACACTCGCCGCGCTGGACCGCGCGGTCGGGATGGCCGAGGTGGGCGCCGAGCCGGCCGAGGTCGCGATCGCGGTGGCGGCGGACCCGGTGAAGGGCGCGGGCTGGGTGGCCGAGGAGTGCCTCGCGGTCGCGGTCGCCGCTGCGCTCGCGCACCCGGACGACTACCGCGCGGGCGTTCTCGCGGCGGTCAACATCGACGGCGACCGGGACTCGACCGGCGCGGTGGCGGGCGGCCTGCTCGGAGCGATGCTCGGGCTGGGCGCGGTGCCGGCCGAGTGGGACGCGGCGGTCGAGGACCGCGACCGGCTGCTCGCGCTCGCGCGGGAGCTGCACGTCTCGTTCGGGTAGGCGTGCGCGGGGCGGCCCTCGGCGGCGCATCCGCGGCCCGTCCGTGAAGGTGCCCGCCGTCACACAGCGAGGCGGCCCGACCTGCCGACATGGTAGAATGGCTGCGCTTTCCACGAACGTCGCAGCCGTGTCACCTCGCGGAACCGTTTGGAAGGCGGCCCCCGGACCGTGAAGCCGCGCCGACACCGTGTCGCAGTCTGTGCGCTCGCGCTCATCGCGCTCGCAGCGCTGCTCGGCGCGCCGGGGAACGCCTCGGCGATCACCCGCGACGCCGTGCTCGACCGCGGCAAGGTCTGGGTCGATCGCTTCGTGCCGTACAGTAACTCGGGCTGGGCGAACGAGGCCGGCGACATCGTCGCCAACTCGAGCCTCGGCTGGCGGCGGGACTGCTCCGGCTTCGCGTCGTACTGCCTGAACCTGCGCTACGCCAACGGCACGCCGCTGTCGTACCACTCCGGCACCATCGACGCGGTGCTCACGCCCATCACCAAGGAGCAGCTGCGCCCCGGCGACATCATCAACCGCCCGAACGACGCCGGCTACGCGTACGGTCACTCGATCGTCTTCGTGAACTGGGCGAACGAGGAGCATACCGAGTACTGGTCCTACGAGCAGTCGAGCAGCCGCGGCGGCACGTGCACGCGGCTCGTGGTCTATCCGTTCTGGGGTGAGCCGGGCTTCGCGCCGTATCGCTACAACCGCATCGAGGAGGACTACGAGCCGTGGTGCGAGCCGATCGAGGGCGCGAACCGCTACGAGACGGCCGTGGCTGCGTCGCGCGCCTCGTTCCCCGAGACGGGCTCGGCGGACACCGCGATCGTGTGCTCCGGGCTGACCTGGCCGGACGCGCTCGGCGGGGCGGGGCTCGCGGGCGCCGTGGACGGCCCCGTGCTGCTCACGGACCCGCGTGAGCTGCCCGGATGCGTTGCCGAGGAGCTCGCGCGGCTCGGCGTGACGCGCGCCGTGATCGTGGGTGGCGAGCGCGCGGTGTCGTCCCGGGTGGCTTCCGCGCTCGCCGAGGCGGGCGTGGCGCAGGTGGACCGGATCGGCGGCGCCGACCGGTACGAGACCGCGGCGCGGGTAGCAGAGGCGGCTGCGTTCGAGCTGATGGCGCGGGGTGAGTCGTCCGACGGGACCGCGTACCTCGCGAGCGGCGAGAACTTCCCCGATGCGCTCGCCGCGTCGCCGGCGGCGCGCTTCTTCGGCCGTCCGGTGCTGCTCACACGCGCGTCGGCGCTGCCGAGCGCGACCGCTGACGCCCTCGAGTCGCTCAGCACGACCCGCGTGCTCGTGCTCGGCGCCGCGGGCGCTGTGAGCTCACACGTGGCGTCGGCGGCGGGCGAGGGGCGCGTCATGGGACGGCTCGCCGGGCTGGATCGGTACGCGACCTCGATCATCGTCGCGCGGCACGCCACGGCGGAGGGCATGTCGTGGGCAGGGCTCGGCGTGGCCGCGGGCGGGTCGTACTGCGACGCGCTCGCGGGCGGCTCGGCGCAGGGGAAGATCGGCTCGCCGCTGCTGCTCACGCCCGGCACCGCTCTGGCGGGCGTGACCGCTCGCGAGATCACCGCGCACGCCGAGGAGATCGGGCGGGCGCACTGCTACGGCGGCCCGAAGACGCTGACGACCGGGGTGCGGCTGGGCATCGCGACGTGCCTCGGGATGTAGCGCGCGGGTGCGCGTCACGGTCCGGCCCGGCGTGCTAGCGTGAGCGCATGAGCTCCCGGATGCCGCTGACCCTGTTCGCCACGTGCCCGAAGGGCGCCGAGTCGGCGCTCGCCGCGGAGCTTCGCGCGCTGGGTGCCGGCGCGGTGCGCGAGCGGGCCGCGGGCGTGTCGTTCGCCGGCACGCTCGAGGTCGCGTATCGAGTGCTGGTGTGGTCTCGCGTGGCCGGCCGGCTGCTGCTCGAGGTGGCCGCGCCGGCGGTCGACGGCGTGGACGCGCTCTACGAGGCCGTCCGCGCGCTGCCTTGGGAGGACCACTTGCGCGCCGACGGCACGCTCGCGGTCGACTTCCACGGCTCGCTGCCGGGCGTGCGCAACACGATGTTCGGCGCGGTGCGCGTGAAGGATGCGATCGCGGACCGGTTCCGCGAGCGCGCAGGTGTGCGACCGAGCGTGGATGTGCGCGCTCCCGACGTGCGCGTGAACGTGACCGCCAAGCCGGGCCGCGCCACCATCGCGCTCGACCTGGCCGGCGAGGCGCTCCACCGGCGCGGCTACCGCGAGGAGGGTATCCAGGCCGAGGCGCCTCTGAAGGAGAACCTCGCCGCGGCATGTGTGCTCCTCGCCGGGTGGGAGCGGATCGCGCGGGAGGGCGGCGCGTTCTGCGACCCGATGTGCGGTTCGGGCACGCTGTGCGTCGAGGCCGCGCTGGTCGCGGGCGACGTGGCGCCGGGTCTGCTGCGCGGCTCGCTCGGCTGTGAGCGCTGGCTCGGGCACGACGCCGCGCTCGCGGCCGCGTTGCTGGCGGAGGGGGCCGCCCGCCGGGAGGCGGGCGCCGCGCGCATCCCCGCGGTCGTCGGCTCCGACGCCGATCCGCGCGCGGTCTCGATCGCGGGGGGATG
>VAUM01000155.1 GCA_005774595.1 Actinomycetota bacterium | reverse complement strand
GTCGAGGACCACCCGCTCGACTACGCCCCGTTCGAGGGCACAATCCCCGAGGACGAGTACGGCGGCGGCACCGTGATGGTGTGGGACCGCGGGACATGGGAACCGGAAGGCGACGCGGCCGCCGCCATGGCGAAGGGCGACCTGAAGTTCGCGATCGCGGGCGAGAAGCTGACCGGCTCCTGGGCGCTCGTACGCATGCGGCCGCGCCCGGGCGAGCGCGGTGAGAGCTGGCTGCTCATCAAGCACCGGGACGAGGCGGCACGCCCGCGCGCGGAGTACGACGTGCTCTCACAAGACCGCAGCGCCGCGAGCGGCCGCGCGATGGACGAGATCGCCGCGGCGGGCTGACCGGGCCGACGCGCGCACCCGCGCGCGTGCGTTGCATAATGGAGCGCGAGGCGCCCACCGCCGGAACCCGCTCGCGATACGAAAGGCCGCCATGCCCGTGCAGCGCATCGTCGCAGTCGACGACGAGGAGTCCATCCTCAAGGTCGTCTCGTACGCGCTCGAGCAGGAGGGCTACGAGGTCCACACCGCCGGCGACGCGGCGGGCGGCGCGTTCCTCATCGGCGAGGTGCACCCCGACCTCCTCATCCTCGACGTCATGCTGCCGGGCAAGAGCGGCCTGGACCTCGCGCGCGAGATCCGCGAGACCAGCAACGTGCCCATCATCATGCTGTCGGCCCGCGGCGACGAGGTCGACCGCGTCCTCGGGCTCGAGTTCGGCGCCGACGACTACGTCACGAAGCCGTTCTCGCCGCGCGAGCTCGTGAGCCGCGTGAAGGCGATCCTGCGCCGTGCCGGCTCGCAGGCGGTCGAAACCAAGCCGCGCGTGGCGCTCGACGAGCTGGTCGTTGACGGCGAATCGCACACGGTCACCATGCGGGGCGAGCCGGTCCACCTGACGACCTCGGAGTTCGGCATCCTCCAGCTGCTCGCGACCCACCCCGGCAAGGCATACTCGCGCGCGGACATCCTGGCGGCGCTGTGGGGCGAATCCCCCCTCGGCGACGACCGCGCCATCGACGTGCACATCCACAACATGCGCGAGAAGCTCGAGAGCGACCCGAAGAACCCCGAGTACCTGCTCACGGTGCGCGGGTTCGGCTACCGGCTGAAGGAAGAGTAGGCGAGATGCCCCGGCTCGGGCGGTCATCGGTCCGCCTCTGGCAGACCGAGCTGTTCGTCATCGTCATCGTCGTGGCGATCGTCGTGCTGTCGGTCTCGCTGTCCCAGGGCCTCCAGCGCACGCTGACACAGCTCGGCGAGACCGAACAGCTCACCGACGCGTCCGCGCTCGCCTCGCAGGTCTCGCCCGAGTTCCCGCTCACGGTGGAGAGCCGCCAGCGCATGCGCGACCGCATGCGCGAGTTCCGCGCCATCTACGGCGACGACGTGTGGGTCTACGACGTCGACGGCACCGTGCTCGACTCGGTGGGGACCGGAGGCCCCGGCGAGGCCGTGCTCGAACAGGCGCGCGTGAGAGGCCTGGCGGACTCGCCGCCGTACTCGCACATGGACCTCGTGGCGGACGGCTGGGTCATCGCCGCCAAGGCCGTCTACGACCGCGACGGCCGCCGGGCCGCCACGGTCGTCATCGCGAGCCCCGTCACGGACACGCTCTCCGTGCTCGACGCCGTGCGCCGCCAGTTGTGGACCACCTTCTGGATCGCGCTGGCCGCGTCCGGGCTGCTCGGCCTCGTCTTCTCCGAGTTCATCGGCAGGCGCGTGCGCAGGATGTCGGAGGCGGCCGCCGCCATCGCGGACGGCGACTTCGACCAGCGGCTGGCGACCGGGCTGGTGCCCGACGAGATCCACGAGCTCGCCGAGTCGTACAACCGCATGGCCGCCAAGCTCGGTGAGGCGTTCTCCGCGCTGCGCGAGCGCGAGCAGGAGATCGCCACGGTCGTCGAGTCGCTCGCCGAGGGCGTGGTGGCATTCGACGCCGCAGGCACCGTGCGCGTGATCAACCCCGAGGCCGCGATCCTGTTCGGTCTGCCGGAGGACCGCGAGGGACTTGTGGGCGGCCGGGTCACCGACCTCACCCGTAACCCGGTCATCCTCGACGTGGTGGACAACGCGCTGGCAGGCAACCGCGTCTCGGCGACCGCGGTCCTCGGCGAGCGCACCGTGCTGCTGCACGGAACGCCCATCGACCCGGCCGATGGACACGCCGACGGCGCGGTCCTGCTCATGGGCGACGTCACCGAGCAGAAGCGCATCGAGGAGGCCCAGCGCCGCTTCGTCGCCGACGCGAGCCACGAGATGCGCACCCCCATCGCCGCGCTCCAGGGCCTGCTCGAGCTGCTGACCGGCGGCGCCAAGGACGACGCCGAGGTGCGCGACGACTTCCTCAAGACGATGTCGCAGGAGGTCGAGCGCCTCGGGCGCCTCGTGGCCGACCTGCTCACGCTGGCCCAACTCGAGGGCGGCAGCCTCAGGCTCGCACGCGAGCCCGTGCCGGTGGTGGAGATGCTCGAGGAGCTCGCGACCGTGATGCAGCCGCTCGCGGACCGCCGCGGCGTCGCGCTGGCGGTCGAGTCGCCCGACGGTCCGCTCGAGGCGGACTGCGACCGGGACCGCATCATGCAGGTCCTCCTCGGCTTCGTGGACAATGCCGTCAAGCACTCGGCGACCGGCGAGACGGTGACGATGAGCGCCGCGCTCGCGGCCGGCCGGGTCCGGCTGTCGGTCACTGACCGCGGGCCCGGCATCGACCCGGACGCGGTGCCGCACCTGTTCGACCGCTTCTACCGGGCCGACCAGTCGCGCGCGACCCGGGGCACGGGCCTCGGGCTGGCGATCGCGAAGGAGATCGTCGAGGCGCACGGCAGCGCCATCACGGTCACGTCGTCGCGCGGCGACGGCTCCACGTTCTCGTTCGACCTCCCCCCGGCGGCCTGACGTCGTTTCGCGCGCACGCGAAGAGGGCCGGCGCTGGCGGCCGGCCCTCCGTGTCGTTCCCGTGTCGGTGAAGCGTGCCCTAGTGCGAAGACTCCTGACGGGCCGGCTCGCCCATGCTCGAGAGCCGGAACGAGAACTCCAGGGCCTCCTGGTCGCGGCGCGCCATCCAGAACAGCGCCGAGGCGGTGGCCATCGGGCCGAGCAGCGCCAGCGTGGTCAGGATCCACACGCCGATCTCGAACCCGTGAGCGACGCCCCACACCACGGCCGCGGCGGTCGCGACGGCGAGCAGTGCGGCGGCGACCCGCTCCCAGTACCAGCCGATCACGAGCGTGGCGGCGGTGGCGAGCAGCGGCACGGCGGCGGCCATGAGGGCCGAGCCCATGCCGGTCTGCTGGTACGAGTACAGCCCGGCGAACGCCGCGATGGCCCAGAACGCCCCACCGAGGATCACGAACCCGCGAGCGACGCCGCGCTCGAGGTAGATCTTCCGCTCGGCCTTGGCGGTCTTCTCCGCCTCGGCGACCGGCTTCGACTCCGCCTTGGCGGCCTTGCGCTCCTCGGCCGAGCCGTAGGCGACGAGCCCGAGGACGGCCGGGACGCCGATGGCCAGGACGGCCGCCCCGACGAGACCCACGATCAGAAGCGCTGCGACGATGATGATCGACATCCTTCTCACCTTCCTTGCCACGCCGCCTCGCGGCGTTCGCTTTCACTGTGGTGAGTATCGACGCGTGCGGCGGCCGCCAGGTTCGCGCCCCGTTTCGCTCACGTTAGGGTTGTGTGAGAGTCCGCGCGAGGGTCGTCAGGGGGTGACGGCACCCTCCGCGGCGGCGCGGGCGTGGCAGAAGCCGCAGGACGAGTCGCTGTGGCACTCGGCGCAGCTGTCGTCGCCCTTCTCGGCGACGCGCGCGGGGTGCGAGGCGAGCCACCCCTCCTCGTGGTCCACGTGGCATTGCCGGCAGTCTCCGGCAGTGTGGCAGCTGTAGCAGACCCGCGTATCGGCACG
Source organism: Actinomycetota bacterium (assembly GCA_005774595.1). NCBI lineage: Bacteria > Bacillati > Actinomycetota > Actinomycetota bacterium. The sequence goes on along the minus strand of VAUM01000155.1, from coordinate 517 downwards.
CGCGGCGCCCGGATGCGCGTCGAGCCACTCGGCCTTGGGAAGGTGCGACGCCGGCCGGTTCGCGTGACAGTCGTCGCAGAACTTCAGGCCGAAGTCGTGACACGCGTTGCAGCTGTCGGCGCCGGAGCGCAGCGCCTCGCCGCCGTGCTGCGCGAGCCAGTCGTCGGCCTCGTGCGCCGCCGTCCACGGCAGCGCACGCCCGCCGTGACAGCCACGGCAGTCCTCGGGCGCGATGACGCGGGGGATGTAGCCGGGTGCATGACGCGGCGCGCGGTCGCCTTCGTGGCAGCCGGTGCAGTCGGCGTCGATGTCGCCCGGCGACATCGGGGACCCGGCGTGCGTGCCGGGGAAGGCCGAGTGGCACTTCTTGCAGAAGGCGACGTCCACCCACATGGCGGCCACGGTGCTGCTGCGCGGGGTGAGGTCGACGCGCGGGTGGCACTCGTGGCAGCGCAGCCCGCGGCGCAGCAACCGGCTGCGCAGGTGGATGAGGTGGACCGGCAGCGCGGACCCGGAC
>VAUM01000154.1 GCA_005774595.1 Actinomycetota bacterium | reverse complement strand
GTTCTGACAAAGGAGTCGTTTGTCCGACCACACCGATAGCTGGCGAGTCGACGAGGCCGCGCTCGATGGCGTGACGCCGCTGCGCGCACGCGACCTGCTCGTGGATTGCTTCTTCTCCGCGCAGAACGCCGCCCACGCACGTACCAAGCACGTGCCCCACAGCGACATCAGCCGCGCCGAGGTGCGCAAGACGGTCGAGGTGCTGATCCGGGCGAAGTTCCGCGAACTGGGCTGCGATTGGGAGGACCCCACCGCGGCGGACCTGCACAAGGTCGCACTGTCGCTCGCCGTCGAGGCCGCCTCGTGGGGCACGCCGCCCGAGACCATCGAGCGCGCCATGGCCGAGCTGCGCAAGGTGCAGCAGCGCATGCTCCAGTAGCCGCGCGGCACCCCTACTCGTAGACGAGGCGCCCCTCCACCGACCGAGTCTCGTTCTGGTGCGACATGAGCCATTCCTGCAGCACCGTGGCCGCTGACGTGGCCGCAGTCTTCGGCGGCTTGACCGCGCCCGCGTCCGCCTCGGTCAGCGTCAGGTACGCCTCGGCGTTCTTGAAGTGGTAGCCCTGTAGGATCACCGTGTACGTCGCGTCGTCGGCGACCGGCTTGCCGGCCACGTCGAGGAAGCGCAGCGCATGCTCGTCGTCCGAGTAGACCGCGCGCACCGTGCTGTTGACCTGGTAGCACTCGCCCTCACCGTCGCGGTTCTCCGGCCGCATCCAGTGCGCGAACATGCGACGCAGCGTCGCGCCGGTCACGACGACCTCGCTCAAGCTGTCGTCGTACGGGAAGCACGACTTCAGGTCCATGAGCGTCACGGCCGGGCCGAGTTCCTTCACGCGCACGGACCCGGCGCCGAGCAGGACCACGTCGGCGCCGGTCATGTCGGCGAGCGCGTCGGCGAGCACGTTGCCGAGCGCGGTCTCGACCTCGCGCGCGGGGTGCGTGAGCTGGCGCGCGAACTTGGTGACGACGACGCTGTACTTGCGGTCCACCTCATCCTTGAACGTGTCGATGAAGCGCTTCATCGCCTCGTCGGGCTCGGCGATGCCATCCTCGATGGGGACCAGCTGCCAAGAGTGCTCGACGATGCTGTTGGTGTCGTCGTCCACGACGATGTCGAGCCGGCCGACCTGGTTCGTGCCGGTGCCGGCCTGCACGATGAGGATGCCGTTCACCTCTTCGGGCCGCTCGAGGATGGTGTGCGAGTGGCCGCCGATGATGAGATCGACACCCCACTCGGGCAGCAGCAGCGACGCGAGCTCCTTGTCGGACTCGAACCCGATGTGCGTGAGCACGACGGTGAGGTCGATGTCGTCGGTCTTGAACGCGTCGCAGATGCGCCCGACCTCGGTGGCCGCGTCCTCGAGCGCCACGAACGTGCCCACGAGAGGGTCGAGGTTCAGCGCGTCCATCACCTTCTCGGTGAGGATGCCGGTGAACAGCACGTCGAACCCCGCGCGCTGCAGGATGACGTACGGGTTCATCAGCCGCTTGCCGTATGGCTTCACATACAGGTTCGCGTTGACGATGGGGAAGTTCGCGAGCTTCTCGAGGAAGAGCAGCTGCTGGAGCGAGTAGTCCACCTCATGGTTGCCCAGCGCGACCACGTCGGGCGCGAGGTAGTTCATGATCTGGACGGTCGAGGTGCCCTTGAAGTCCGAGTCGATGATCGACCCCTGCACCATGTCGCCCGAGATGCAGTAGAAGACGTTGTCCTCCTCGGCGCGCACCTTGTTGATGTAGCCCGAGAGCAGCGGCAGCCCGCCGATGAGGTCGCCGGTGCCGGCCTCCTGCTCGGCGAGGAAGTCGCCGTGCATGTCGTTGCTGTGCAGGATCGTGAACCTTCGTGTCTCGCCCACGGCACGCGCCCCCTTCATCAGCGGCCACCCCCGCCGGCGACCGTGCGCCGATGGTAGCACCGCGGCGCCTTCGGCAGCGTGTCCGCGGCGTGCGCTAGACTGGCCCTCGGTTCTCACACGACGCGCAAGGAGTCCGATGGACCTCGGCCTGTTCCTACAACCGAGCAGCTGGGCGGCGGTGCTGACGCTGTCGCTGCTCGAGATCGTGCTCGGCATCGACAACCTCGTCTTCATCGCGATCCTGACGGGCCGCCTGCCCAAGGAGCGGCAGAAGCCGGCGCGGCAGCTCGGGCTGCTCGCGGCGCTCGGCACCCGGATCCTGCTGCTGCTGTCGCTGTCGTGGATCGTCGGGCTCACCGAACCGCTCGTCCCGCCGTTCCACGTGGGGAGCGCGGAGATCGAGATCACCGGCCGCGCGCTCATCCTGTTCGCGGGCGGCGTCTTCCTGGTCTGGAAGTCCGTCACCGAGATCTTCCACAAGGTCGAGATGCGCGACGAGCAGGACCAGGCGCGCGGCAGGGCCGGCGCATCGTTCGGCGCGGTGCTCATCAACATCGCGCTCATGGACATGATCTTCTCGCTCGACTCGGTCATCACGGCGGTGGGCATGGTCTCCCACATCGAGTTGATGGTCGCCGGAGTGCTCATCGCCATGGCCGTGATGGTCGCGTTCGCCGACCCCGTCTCGAACTTCATCAACGCGAACCCGTCCCTGAAGATCCTGGCGCTGGCGTTCCTGCTCATGATCGGCACGCTGCTCACCGCCGAGGCGGAGCTGCTGCCCATCCCGTTCGAGTTCAACAAGGGCTACGTGTACTTCGCCATGTTCTTCTCGCTGGCGGTCGAGTTCGTGCAGATGCGCTACGAGAGCAACCTGCGCAGGCGGGAGGGCGCGATCGCCGGCGAGGGCGCCGCCGGGACGGACCGCACCGCCGCGGCCACGGACTAGCCTTCGAGCAGTCTGCTTCCCGACGGCACGATGAAGCGCGCCGCGTGCGGCAGCATCCGTGCGGTCAGTGGCGTGTGCGCGCCGAGCGACTCCCCGTCGGCCTGGAGCGGCAGCGCCGGCTCCGCCACGAGCTCGATCTCGGAGGCGGTGTGCAGCTCGACCCCAGGGCGGTGCGGCAGGTCGACGGTGCCGTCGAGGAAGCCGGCCCACACGGCGGGCAGCAGCTCGGGCACCGTCCTCGTCGCCAGGACCACGACGTCCGCCTTCCCGTCTCGCGGGTCCGAGCGGTGGGCGACCGAGATCTCGAACTGGAGCTGCGCGAAGTTCGCGAGCATCACGGCGATGCCCTCGGTCTCCACGTCGCGGCCGTCGAGGCGCATGTGGAACCGCGCGACCGTCGGTGTGAGGTTGCGCAGCGCCGCGACGAGGTACGCGGCCGGCCCGAGTGCCGCCTTGAGGTCACGCGCGCCGTCGATGACGCGGGCGTCGAAGCCCGCACCGGCGGCCATCACGAAGCCCGTGGTCCTCGCCGGCCCGAGGCCCTCGGGCATCAGCTCGTGGTACTCCAGCTCGCCGACGTCGACCGGTGCGTCCTCGCCCTCGAGGGCGAGGTTCGCGAGCGCGCGCGGGTCGGCGGACAGCCCGAGGTTGGACGCGATCAGGTTCGCGGTGCCCGCCGGGAAGGCGAGGACCGGCACGCCGCTGGAGCGCAGGGCGTACGCCACCGCGGACACCGTGCCGTCGCCGCCGGCGGCCACGACGCGGTCGAAGGCGTCCGCGTCATCGACGGCCCGGGCGACGTCGCGCTCGCCGGTCAGGTAGCGCACGACCACCTCGGCGCCCTCGGAGCCGAGCATGTTGACGAAGTCGAACAGGCCGGCGTCGCCGCGCCCGGCCCGCGGGTTCTTCACGATCAGTACGCGCATGCGCTCACCTTTCGGCAAGGAATGCCGCTACACTCGGTTCGTACCCCTCGCGGACGACGGAACGGTGGTGCTTGGAGCCCGTGTACGTGACCGACACCGCCGCCCTGCGCGCGCTGTGCGACCGGCTGCGGCGCAGCGACGTGGTCGGCATCGACACCGAGTTCATGCGCGAGCGCACCTACTACGCGAAGCTGTGCCTGGTCCAGGTGGCGTCTCGCGAGGAGGCCGCGCTCATCGACCCGCTGGCGCCCGGCATCGATCTCGCGCCCCTCGACGAGCTGCTCGCCGACCCGGACGTTGTCAAGATACTGCACGCCGGCACGCAGGACCTCGAGATCTTCTTCCAGCGCACCGGGCGGGTCCCGGCGCCGGTGTTCGACACGCAGGTGGCCGCCACGCTCGCGGGCTATCCGACGCAGGTCGGCTACGCGGCGCTCGTCCACGGTGCGCTCGGCATCACCCTGGCGAAGGGCGAGCAGTTCACGGACTGGGCACGAAGGCCGCTGAGCGATCGCCAGCTGACCTACGCCGAGGCCGACGCGCGCCACCTGCCGGCGGTGCATGACCGTCTCGTCGCGGCGCTCGAGAGTGAGGGCCGTGGGGGCTGGCTCGCCGACGACTTCGCGCGGCTCGAGGACCCGGCGACCTACACGGTCGTCCCGGAGGAGCAGTACCGGCGGGTCAAGCGCGCGTCGGCCTCGGCG
>VAUM01000153.1 GCA_005774595.1 Actinomycetota bacterium | reverse complement strand
GAACTCGACCGACTGCCGGCGGAAGTCGACCTGCGCGGGTAGGCCGATGCCGACACCCGCCACCTCCGACGGGTGCAGCGAGCCGGTCATCTTGCCCGCGAGCTCGATGATCGTGTCCACGATGACGAACGGGCCGCCGTCACGCGGCGTCAGCACCCGCTCCTCCGAGACGACGCGGCCCTTCCGCTCGACGAGGCCCGCGGCGATCCGCGTGCCGCCCACGTCGATGCCGACCGCATACGAAGTGCGCATCAACCCTCCGAAGTGACGGGCCCGCGCTGGCGTCAGAGGTTGAAGGGGCGGGCCCTCTCGCGATGATATCAGTAGTCCCAGTGGATGCCGCGGTCCTTGATGAGGCCGAGGCCCTTCATCTTCTCCATCATCTCGCCCTCGGTCACGGCGAACAGTCGGGCGAGGTACCGGTAGTCGTTGAACCATTTGCGCGCCTCGTCGGCGACCATGAACTCGGGCAGCACGAGCTCTGCGCCCACGACGTCGGCGGGGCGGTGGTCCGCGACGTTGCGGGGGTACGTCGCGCCCTCCTCGGCGAGCATGATGACCACGTGCCCGATCATGTGCGCGAGCGTGGAGCGCTGGTGCAGCTCGTCGCGAGTGGCGTTAACGACCATGACCGGCATGCCCTCCTCGGACACGAGCATGCCCGAGAAGAACCCGGCCAAGCGCACGGGCCTGACGGGCACGCCGATCGTGTCGGCGACCACGCGCATGTCGACCGGCGGCTCGAGGATGCCGGCCTGCCTGAGCGCATCAGCCGCGAGATCGCGGTAGTACGCGTCGGTCTTGAGCACGAGTGGGCTCTCCCGCCTGCGGTACGGCCGCCCACGCGGGCGGCTCTTCCCGTACAGTCTACACATCGGCACGCACGCCGACGCCCTTCGCGCGAGTGTGCGCTGCGTCACGCACCCGGGGCGCGAAAGGCCGATACTCTAGGGGCAGGGCCGCGCGGCGGGAGGAGGCGACGATGGAGCGCGAGAGCCTCGCAAGGCCGGAGGAGATGCTGCGCTTGCTGGCGTCGGCCGCCGACGCCGCCCGCCTCTACCCGCCCGCGAGCGAGCTGCCGCGTCAGGCGGTCGCGCGGTTCGTCACCTTCGCGAACGCGACCACGTCGGCCTCCGGGCCGGTGCGGTTCACCATCGACCCCCACGGGTTCCGGCTCGGCGAGCGCGAGATCGCGGGCGGCGTCAGCCACGTCGTCTCGCTCGCGGAAGCGCTGCACCGGCTCCAGTCCGGCCAGCTCATAGTCGCGCCCGACCTGACCGACGAGGAGACCGCGACGTTCCTTGCGACCTGCGCGCAGGATCCCCAGGAGGTCCGCAGCGCCGGCGGGCTCCGCGCGGCGCTCGGCGCCGCAGGCGTGGCGCGCATCGCGGTCATCGAGGTCTCACTGCGCGCGTCGAGCGAGGAGGGGCTGCTCGGCGTCGACCTGGCCGCTGCGCCACTCGACGAGATCGCCGAGGAGACCGCCGCGGCGGCGGACCGATGGGCGCGCGCGGCGGCGAGCGGCCAGGCGGTCGACGAGATGGCAGCGTCGCTCGAGAGCCTCGAGGAGGCCACCCGCGACATCGCCATGCAGCGCGTGGCCCAGGCGCTGCTCCGCCTCGACGAGCCCACGCGCGAGCGCGTGCTCGCGGCGTCGCTCGCCCCGGCGCCCGGCGGCGAGCGCATGAAGGGCATGCTCGGGGTGGTCGCGCGCATGAACCCGGCCGCGCTCGCCCGGCTGCTCGCCCTGACGGCCGCACGCGTGAACGCCGCGCCCGAGCGAGTCGCCATGGCGCTCGACCTGCCACCCGAGGCGCTCAAGATGGTGATGGAGCTGCTGAAGCCGTCTCCGCGCTCAGAAGCCGACTGCGGCGTGCCGCCCGATGTCGACACCTCGCACATGGCGGCCGACATCGCCGAGACCGACGACCGCTCCGACCTCGACCGCCAGATCGCGATCTCCGCGCCGGCGCTCGCCTCCGGCAAGCGGCTCGTCGCCGACGTGCGGCTCTCGCACAAGAGCCCGGACCTCGACACGGTCACCGCGATCGGGCACGCGCTGCCCGGCGCAGCGCGCGACGGCGCACTCGTCGAGGTGCGCGAGGCGCTCCGGCGCCTTGACGAGCTGCGCGAGGACCCGGTGCTCACCGAGGCGGTCGACCGCGCGCGAGCGACGCTCGCGGACCCCGTCATGCTGCGCGACCTGTGCCGCGCGCCGCTCACCGACGCCGACGCGGCGGTGGCGGGCGAGATCCTGTCGGCCGCGGGGCCGGCGGGCGCGCAGGCGCTCCTCGAGGTCTACCTGCACACCGACGAGTTCCGGCGCTCGCTCATGCGCCCGGTGCTGCGCGGCATGTCCGACCAGGTGTTGAGCGTCGCGGGCCGCATGCTGCGCACGGCCGACACCCAGACGGCCGCGGCCGTGCTCGGCACGCTGTCGCACCTCGGCGACCGGCGCGTGCTCCCGGTCATCGCAACCGCGCTCGAGAACGTCGACGTCAACGTGCGCGCCGCGGCGCTGCGGGCGCTGGCAGACACGCGCTTGGACGAGGCGGTCACGGCACTGGAGAAGGCGCTCGGGCACTGGGACCCGGCATCGCGCCGGCACGCGGCGCGGGAGCTCGGCCGCATCTGCGCCGAATCGGCGGTCCCGGCCCTCTCGCGGGTGCTCGATAGGATACAGTTGTTCGAGAGGAACTACGAACTCAAGAAGGAAGTCATAGCCAGCCTCGAGGCGATCGGCTCCGCAAAGGCGCTTCCCGCACTGCGCCGGATCGCCAAGGCCGGGTGGCCCTTCGGCCGCAAGCGCAAGGAGTTGAGGTTCCTCGCGCGCAACGCGATGGCGCGACTCGAGGACCGGGAACGCGGGAGGCAGTGACGCACATGGGCGAAGAAGAGCGTCTCGACACACCCGAGGAGATGGCGGCGCAGACCGGGCCGGGCACCGAGGCCCCGTTCGCGACCCCGGCGAAGCTCGCGCGCGCCAAGGAGCTCTTGCGCTCCGTGGCGGTTGCCCAGAACAACGCCACGCTGTACCCGCCCACGCACCCGCTCGTGAAGCAGGGCCTCGACGAGGTCGTCACCGCCGTGTGCGGCCTGGCCGACCTCGGCTTCGAAGAGGTCACCATCAACGTCTACAAGGGCACGCTGTTCGTCGAGAACCAGGTCTTCCCCGAGGAGAGCGTGACGCACCGCAGGCTCGTGGAGGACCTGCTCGCGCGCGGCGTCTCCGCCATCACCCTCGATGATGAGATCACCGCCGAGGACGCGCAGGCGCTGATCGACCTGATCGTCGACACGACTATCTCGGACATCGAGGCAGCCCGGACGTTCCTCGAGCTGCGCGCGGTCGCCTCGGTGGGAGTGGCCGAGACCACGACACTCGAGGGCACCGAGTCGGCCGCCGAGGACCGCGAGAGCAAGGGAAAGGCCCGGGAGGCCTACGACCTCGGCATGTCGGCGATGCGCGACGTGGAGACGCAGACGAAGCTCGGCAAGGTGTTCGACCTCGAGCCGCTGCAGAACCTGGTCAACACGCTGCTCGACAACCTGTTCCGCGACCCGGCCGCCGTGCTCGGCCTGACCGCGATTCGCGGGCACGACGACTACACGCTCAACCACGCGATCAACGTGTGCATCCTCGCGCTGTCGGCGGGCGCGTCGCTCGGGCTCGACGCCGAGTCGCTGAGGTCGCTCGGCCTGTCCGCGCTCCTCTACGACCTCGGCAAGGTGCGCATCCCGGAGGACATCCTCAACAAGGAAGGCCCCTTGACGAGCGACGAGTGGCAGATCGTGAAGTCGCACGCGACCGAGGGCGCGGACCTGCTCAAGCGCATCCAGCTCGTGGACCACATGCCGATGATCGTGGCGCTCGAGCATCACCAGCGCCACGACCTGCAGGGCTACCCCGAGCCGGACGCCGGCACGGAGCAGCACCTGTTCTCCAAGATCGTCGCGCTGTGCGACGCGTACGACGCGATGACCACGCGGCGCCCGTTCCGCCGCGAGATCCGTCCCGACAAGGCGCTCGCCGTGCTGATGCAAGGCCGAGGCAAGGCGTACGACCCGTCGCTCACCAAGGCGTTCGTGCAGATGCTCGGCATCTATCCGATGGGCGCGGTCGTGAAGCTGACCGACGGCCGGAGCGCGGTGGTCTTCCGCGTGAACCGCGACGACCTGCTGCGCCCGCGCGTCAAGGTGCTCGTGGACCCGGAGGGGCGCTGGTACGAGGAACCCACCGTGTTCGACCTGCGCATCGTCGACCCGGCCACCGGCGAGTACGGCTGCTCGATCGAGGAGGCCGTGCCCGCGTCCGACGTCGGCATCGACGACGTCTGGCAGTACCTGTAGCAGACGCCCCGCGGCGCAGGGCCGGGGCGCGCGGCAGGCCGAGTGCGCGCCCTCCGGGCCCTTCTTCCGCGGCGCGGCGTCACATACGACGTCGTATGTGACGTCACCGGCGACGTCGTATGTGACGC
>VAUM01000152.1 GCA_005774595.1 Actinomycetota bacterium | reverse complement strand
GCGATCGACGCGTCGGGCTCCGGCGGCACCGGCAGCGTCACGGTGCGGTCGCCGGACGGCGAAGCGACGCGCATCTGCAGGCTGGACCCGGGGTAGAACCCGGAGCCGTTGCGGGATGGGCTCTGCAACCGCCACCACGGGGTGACGGCCAGATGCGCCTCGTACATGACCACCGCGTACTCGCCGGCCGGGACCACGACCGAACCGGCGCCGAAGCTGGTCGACAGTGCGGGCGACGAGCCCATCGCGCCGGCGTCCTGCGACAGCGGCGAGAGCCCCGTGCCGGAGTGCGACGACGGATCGCCCGTGTCCGGCTCGGTCGCGGTGGTGTAGAACTTCCACCCGCGTGTCGCGTCGAATCCGACAGCGTTCTTGCTGCCGCTGTTCAGGTAGTGGTCGTACGCGAAGCTGAAGGCCCCGAACGACACCGGCGCGTCACCGCCGGAGTTGTCGATGGTGAACCGGTACGGGACCCAGTCCCCCTCGTCGTAGTCCTTGCCGAGGTTGGCGGGCACCCACCCGGCCCACGGGGTCAGGCGATAGCCCTCCAGCCTGACGCTGACACTCCCCTGCGCCGTCACGGCTGCTGCGGACACAGCGGCCTCGACGGCCTGACGACGGGTCTTCTGGCCCGACGTCTTGTTCGTGCCGACCGTCTTCCCGGCCGGCCCCGTGCGCGTGACTGCCCCCTTGACCGCTGTGCGCTCGCGTGTCGCGCCACCGGGGCGCGCCTTCGGAGTGTCCGGCGCCGTGGTGACCGGCGGTGCGACCTCGGACTCGGCCGGCGCCGCCTCCTGCGGGGGAGCGGGCTCCTCGGCAGCGGGCGCTTCCGTCGCGGCACCCTCAGCAGGCGACGAGGCCCCGGCCTGGGCGGCAGGGACCTCGGCTGTCGGCGCCTCAGCGGCGTACCCGATGCCTGAGAACGAGAGTGTGAACGCGACGACCAGCAGTGTGGAGAGCAGTCGGCGCCACGGTCCCTGTCCGTAGACCCTGCGTGTCATGGCTCTCACCTCCGCACTTTCGTGCCGGAGGACGCCCGAAAGAAGTGTCTTCGAATCGGATCGGACCCTGAAGAACGCAGAAACCGGCCCTCTCCGTGCGGGCCGGTCTCACCATTGGACTCCACGCCGCTCGGACAGGTGACCGAGGAGGAAGCGGCGCTTCAACGTCTCCCGTTGCTCTTGACGCTCTCTTCAGGTGTCAATCCGGCGATGAACGATTGCCTGACGCTACTCCGTTCTTGCCCTCTTGTGTGCCGTTTCTCACATAATCTTTCGTAATGTCTAAATCTTGTGTGACGCGTGAGTGACCGTATGTGCGCGGTGTCACGACACAGCGAGGGCGCGCCGGCAGCGGCGGGCGGTTCGGAAGGGCGTCCGAGAGCGGCTGGCTAGCGGGCGGATCGGCGGCGGGACGGCCGCTGGACAGCGCCCGGCCGCACGAGCGCCCGGCGCAGGACCTCGTCCATGTGCTCGACCGGCACGATCTCCATCTCCTCGCGCACGTGAGCGGGCAGCAGCTCGAGGTCGCGCACGTTCTCCTTGGGGATGAGCACCGTCTCGATCCCCGCGCGGTGAGCAGCGAGGAGCTTCTCCTTCAGGCCGCCGATCGGCAGCACGTGGCCGCGCAGCGTGATCTCACCGGTCATCGCGACCTCACGCCGCACCGGCGCCCCGGTGAGGACGGACACGAGCGCCGTGGCCATCGTGATGCCGGCGGACGGGCCGTCCTTCGGGATAGCCGCCTCCGGCACGTGGATGTGGACGTCGAGGTGCTCGCTGAAATCCTCCGCGACGCCGAGCTGCTCGGCGCGCGCGCGCGTGTAGGACACCGCGGCCTGAGCGGACTCGCGCATCACTTCGCCGAGCTGGCCCGTGAGGATGAGCGCGCCCTTGCCCGCCATCGTGGTGGCCTCGATGAAGATGACGTCGCCGCCCACCTCGGTCCATACCAAGCCGGTGGAGACGCCGACCTCGTCGCGTTCCTCCGCGAGCCCGAAGGTGAACTTCTCGGGCCCGAGGTACTTCGCGACCGTGCGGCCGGTGACGCGCGTCTTGCCGCGCTTGCCCTCGACCACCTTGCGGGCCACCTGCCGGCAGATCGCCGCGACGTTGCGCTCGAGCCCGCGCACCCCCGCCTCGCGCGTGTACCGTCGCACGATCTCCTTGAGCGCCGAGTCGTCGAACTCGACCTTGGCTTCGGACAGCCCATGCTCGCGGATCTGCTTCGGCACGAGGTAGCGCCTCGCGATGTGGAGCTTCTCCTCCTCGGTGTAGCCGGGGAAGTGGATGACCTCCATGCGGTCACGCAGCGGCGCCGGGATCGGATCGAGCAGGTTCGCGGTCGTGATGAACATGACGTCCGACAGGTCGAACGGCGCCTCGAGGTAGTGGTCCTGGAACGAGTAGTTCTGCTCCGGGTCGAGGACCTCGAGCAGCGCCGAGGTGGGGTCGCCCCGGAAGTCGGCGCCGACCTTGTCGACCTCGTCCATCATGAACACCGGGTTGCGCGTACCGGCCTGGCTGACCGACTGGATGATGCGGCCCGGCAGCGCGCCGACGTACGTGCGCCGGTGCCCGCGGACCTCGGCCTCGTCGCGCACGCCGCCGAGCGACATCCTGATGAACTTGCGGTTGAGCGCCCGTGCGATCGACTTGCCTATCGAGGTCTTGCCGACGCCCGGAGGGCCGACGAAGCACAGGATCGGCCCGCGCATCTTGTCGGTGAGCTTGTGCACGGCGAGGTACTCGAGGATGCGCTCCTTGACCTTCTCGAGCCCGTAGTGGTCCTCGTCGAGGATGCGCTGGGCCTCGAGGAGGTCGAGCTTCTCCTCGTCCGTCACCTGCCATGGCAGACCGGTGAGCCAGTCGAGGTAGGTGCGGATGACGCCGGTCTCGGCGCTGGCGGGCGGCATCTTCTCGAGGCGCCCGACCTCCTTGAGGGCCTTCTCAGCGACCTCCTCGGGCATCCCGGACTGCTTGATCTTCTCGGTGTACTCCTCGACCTCGGCCTGGACCTCGTCGTACTGCCCCAGCTCTTGTTGTATCGCCTTGAGCTGCTCGCGGAGGAAGTACTCGCGCTGGGTCTTGGTCATCGACTCCTTCACGCGGTCCTGGATGCGGCTGCCCAGCTCGAGCAGCTCGATCTCCTTGCGCAGGAACCGCGCCGTCGCCTCGAGCCGCGCCATCGGGGCGATCGCCTCGAGGATGATCTGCTTCTCATCGGCCTTCAGGTTGAGGTGGAACGTGAGGAAGTCCGCGAGCCTGCCGGGCTCGGTGATGCTGCCCGCGGCGAGGAGGACCTCCTGCGGGATCGGCTTGCCGAGCGCGGCCGCCTTCTCGAAGTCGTCCACGATCGCGCGCATGAGTGCCTCGGTCTCCATGTCGACCGAGGTGTCCTCCTCGATGTACTCGACCCGGACGGCGAGGTACGGCCGGTCCTCTACCAGTTCGAGGACGCGGATGCGCCTCTGCCCCTCGACGAGCGCCTTGGCGGTGCCGTCGGGCAGCTTCAGCTCTTGGAGGATGTTGGCGACGCACCCGATGTCGTAGATGTCGTCGCGGCCCGGGTCCTGGGTGTCGGCGCGCTTCTGCGTCACCAGCGCCACGAGGTGGCCCGCGCGCATCGCCTCCTCGAGCGCGTTGATCGAGCGCTCCCGGCCGACGAAGAGCGGGACGACGAGGTTCGGGAAGAGCGTGAGGTCACGCAGCGGGATGAGCGGCAGCACGTCGCCGCCCACGGGATCGTCGCTCATCGCCGTCACTCCGCTCACCTCCACGCCTCGACAACGCCGGTACGGTAATCTTGCCCGTAGATTCGCCGTCACATAACCCCCCACCTGCCGACAGCGGTCACGACCGCCGGGCCCCGGAGCCGCGCAAGATGCAGGACCGGACCGCCGCAACCCCCATCCGCGCCGCTCGTGCGCTCGCTGCGCTGTGCGCCGTCGCGGCGCTCGCGTCCGGGCTGCCGGCGGCGTCCGCCGCGCCGCCGAAGGCAGCGGACGGGCCGGTCTACTCGGTGCGCGTGGACAACGCGGCGCCCTCGGTGCCGCTGAAGGGCAAGGCCGCGTTCACCGTGGTCTCCCGGGTCGAGACCGGCTCGCCCTACGTGGAGGTGCGCGTCCGGGTGCTCCGCCCGAGCGGCAAGCTCTTCTACCAGCGCACGCGGGTGTTCAACGACGTCGAGTCCTCCACCGTGCCGGCGCAGTTCGACCGCGACCTCACCGAGGGGGACCTTCGGGCCGGCCGCTACCCCGTCGAGGTCCGCGTGCGCGCGCGAGGCACGACCGGCAAGGTGAACGAGGTCGTCACACAGGGGCGCATCCTCGTCTACGACCCGGTTGCGCCGCGCGTGCCCCTCGCCGTGGTCGTCCGGGTCGCCGGCGCGCCTGCGCTCGATCCCGACGGGCGGTTCGTCGAGGATCCGGCCGTCACGAACGGCCCGCTCGACGCGGCGCAAGACCTGGTGGCTCTCGCGG
>VAUM01000151.1 GCA_005774595.1 Actinomycetota bacterium | reverse complement strand
GGAGTTCAAGGTCGACACGCCGTACGGCCCGCCGTCGTCGCCGATCATGCACGGCGAGATCGACGGCCGTACGGTCGCGTTCCTGCCGCGCCACGGCAAGGATCACCAGTATCCGCCCCACGCCATCAACTACCGCGCGAACGTGTACGCCATGAAGCTGCTCGGGGTGAGCCGGATCATCGGTCCGAACGCGTGCGGCTCGCTCCAGACCCACGTCCAGCCTGGTGACTTCGTCATCTGCGACCAGTTCGTGGACCGCACGAGCGGTCGCAAGGACACCTTCTACGACGGACCGGTCACGACTCACGTCTCGTCGGCAGACCCGTACTGCCCGACCATGCGGCGGGTCGCGGCCGACAAGGCGGCGGAACTCGGCATCACGGTGCATCCGTCCGGGACGGTCGTGGTGATCCAGGGGCCGAGGTTCTCGACCCGCGCCGAGAGCAAGTGGTTCGCCTCCCAGGGCTGGGAGGTCATCAACATGACGCAGTATCCCGAGTGCTACCTAGCTCGTGAGCTCGAGATCTGCTACTGCAACATCGCGCTCATCACCGACTACGATGTCGGCACCGAGGACGTCGCCCCGGTGACCAACGAGGAGGTCGTGCGCGTGTTCACCGAGAACAACGCCAAGCTGCGCGATCTGCTGCACGCGATGGTGCCGGCGCTGCCCGAGGAGCGGGCCTGCCCGTGCGTCTCGGCGCTGGAGGGCGCGCGCTTCTAGCCTTCGGCGGGATCGGCCGCCTCCGGGGTACGGCGTCCCGCGCCGGGGGCTGTGCCTTCTCGTAACGCGGAGTTACAATTCGGGGGTGGCATGACGACCGGGGGCGCGGTTGGCGACGGTGGACACAGAGCGGATCCCTGAGGGTGTCATCGAGCGGCTCCCGGTCTACCTGAGCGTGCTGATCCAGCTGCGCCGGGAGGGCGCATCGACCGTCTCTTCCGCGCGCTTGGGTGAGCTCGTCGAGATCAACCCCGCGCAGCTCCGTCGCGACCTCGGGCACTTCGGCTCGTTCGGCCGGCGTGGCGTCGGCTACGACGTCGGCACGCTGATCGACCGCATCCAGCACATCCTCGGGTCCGACCACACGCATCGCATCGCGCTCGTCGGGGCCGGGCGGCTCGGGTCCGCGATCGCGTCGTACGACGGGCTGCGCAAGCACGGCTTCCTCGTCGCGGCGGTGTTCGACAACGACCCCGCGAAGGTGGGGACGCGCCTTGGCGACGTGGTGGTGAGGCACGTCGACGAGATGGACGAGGCTCTGGCCGGCCAAGGCATCGCGATCGCGGTCGTCGCGGTCTCCGCGGAGGCGGCGCAGGACGTGTGCGACCGCTTGGCGGCGGCCGGCATCACCGTGATCCTCAACTACACGTCGGAGCGTGTCCGGGTCCCGGACGGCGTCACGCTGCACGACACCGACCCGGTCCGCGAGTTGCTTCACACGCTGTACTACCTCTCCCGCAAGGAGGGGGCGGTGCAGGCGGCACCGTAGCGGGAACCCTCTGAGGGGTGGTACGCTACCCGCCACGCGTGAACGGAGCCGGCGCGCGGGTGCGCGACGCCGGCACGGATTGTCGGAGCATCGACAGGAGGTCCTCGAGATGGCAGCGTTCCTGTTGCCGGGCGGCATGGAGTGGGTCTGGATCCTGCTCATCGTGGTCGTGCTCTTCGGCCCGACCCAGATCCCGAAGCTCGCGAAGATGTTCGGGAAGTCGAAGAAGGCCCTCGAGGAGGGCATGAAGGAAGGCGCGAAGGAGGCCGAGGCCGAGGCAGCCGCCGAGGCGAAGAAGGACGCCGAGCCGGCCGACGCCGCCGACGAGGAGTAGGTCCCGCCGAGCCGGTTCGCAGCCGCGCGGACGGGGCTTCGCGCGCCGCTTGAACCGGTGCGGCTATCCGCTATACTCTCCGCGTTTCACGGACCTGCGCTGAGCAGGTCCGCGCTTTGGTGAACGCCTCCGGCGGCCGATGTATCGCTTCGCCGGTCCCCGCGAACATGAATGGGTGGAGCGCAACCGTGATGAACAAGGAAGTGGCACTCACCGTCGAAGGACAGGCCAAGCTCGAGGAGGAGTTGCGGTTCCTCGAGACCGTGCGGCGCCGCGAGGTCGGCGAGCGCATCAAGGCCGCCAAGGAGTTCGGCGATCTGTCGGAGAACTCCGAGTACGACGACGCCAAGAACGAGCAGGCGTGGGTCGAGAGCCGCATCGCCGAGATCACCCAGATCCTCGTGCACGCGACGATCATCAAGTCGCCGCGCAAGAACGACAAGGTCAGCCTCGGCAGCAAGGTCGAGCTCCAGGACGTTTCGACCGGTGAGATCCACCAGTACCACCTGGTCGGTTCCGCTGAGGCCGACCCCGCGCACGACCGGATCTCGAACGAGTCGCCCGTGGGCTCCGCCATCGTGGGCCACAAGAAGGGCGACACCGTGACCGTGACGACGCCGTCCGGCAAGCAGATCGACTTCATGGTCGTCTCGATCACGCACTAGGGGGCCCATGACCGACAGCGCCGAGACGCCAGCGCCGCAGCCCGACGGTATCGGGGATGACCCGTTCACCGTCCGTCGCGCCAAGCTCGACGCGCTGAGGTCGGCCGGCGCCGCTCCGTACGCGCCGCGCTTCGATGTGACGCACCGCGCGGCGCAGATCGCCGAGGCGTACGCCGCTCTGGAGCCGGGCCAGGATACGTCCGACGCTGTGACCGTCGCCGGCCGGCTCGTCGCCAAGCGCGACCAGGGCAAGGTGGCGTTCCTCGTCGTCCGGGACGCCACCGGCGAGATCCAGCTGTTCTGCCGTCAGGGCGTCATGGACGAGGCGGCGTTCGCGAGCGCGATCGACCTGGACCTCGGTGATTGGGTGGGCGCGTCGGGCGTCGTGCTGCGCACCCGCCGGGGCGAACTCTCCGTCCAACCGGCCGAGGTGACGCTGCTCTCCAAGTCGCTGCGGCCGCTTCCCGAGAAGTACCATGGGCTGACAGACACCGAGACGCGCTACCGCCAGCGCTACGTCGACCTCATCGCCAACCCGGAGGTCCGCGAGGTCTTCGAGGCGCGCATCAGGATCGTCGCGGCGGTGCGCCGCTTCATGGAGTCGCGCGGCTTCCTCGAGGTCGAGACCCCGATGCTCCAGCCGATCCCCGGGGGCGCGACCGCGCGCCCGTTCGTCACCCACCACAACGCGCTCGACATGGACCTGTACCTGCGCATCGCGCCGGAGCTCTACCTGAAGCGCCTGCTCGTCGGGGGCTTCGAGCGCGTCTACGAGATCAACCGCTCCTTCCGCAACGAGGGCATGAGCCCGCGGCACAATCCGGAGTTCACGATGTTGGAGGCGTACCAGGCCTTCGGCGACATGGAAACCATGCGCGAGCTGACCGAGTCGTGCATCGTGACGGCCGCGTCGGAAGCGCTCGGGACGCTGGAGACGACCTACCAGGGCACGCCGGTGTCGCTCGCGTCGCCGTGGCGCAGCGCGACGATGTCGTCGCTGGTCAGCGAGGCGTGCGGCCGCGAGGTCTCCGTGCACACCCCGCTCGCGGAGCTGGCAACGCTCTGTGAGCGGCACGAGGTCCCGGTCGAGCAGGGCTGGGGGCCGGGCAAGCTGCTCACGGAGCTGTTCGAGAAGCTCGTCGAGGGCACGCTCGTGCAGCCGATCTTCGTGACGCACTACCCCGCGGAGACGTCTCCACTCGCACGCCGCAACGACGACGACCCGGAGGTGTGCGACCGCTTCGAACTCATCATCACGGGCCGCGAGTTCGCGAACGCGTTCTCGGAGCTTGTCGACCCGGTCGACCAGCGTGCTCGTTTCGAGGCGCAGGCCGCGGCGAAGGAAGCCGGAGACGCCGAGGCGATGTGGGTCGACGAGGACTACTTGCGCGCGCAGGAGTACGGGATGCCGCCCGCCGGCGGACTGGGCATCGGCATCGACCGGCTCGTCATGCTGCTGACCGACAGCGCGTCGATCCGCGACGTCCTGCTCTTCCCGCACATGCGCCCGGAGGCGTAGGACCGCACCGGCCTCATGCGGCCGTACGGCTCAGGCCTCCGGCTCGCCGCGGCCCGTGAGCAGCACGTAGGCGACGAACGCCGCAGCGAGTGCTGTGCCGACTCCGAGCTTGAGCACCGGATCGGTGGCGCTCGGCGTGAAGAACCCCTCCACGAGCCCCGCGAGCAGGAAGAGCGGCAGCGCGCCGAGCACGATGCGCACCGCCTCGCCCGCGGCGCGCCTCAGCGACGCGGCCCGTGGCAGGTCGCCCGGGAACAGGATCGCGCGCGCCAGCATGAGCCCCGACCCGCCCGCGAGCACGATCGCGGGCAGTTCGAGCGAGCCATGCGGCACGATCAGCGACCAGAACGCGAGCGCCTGGCCCGACTTCGCCGCCGCTCCCGCCAGCGCGCCGAGCAGCAGGCCGTTCTGCAGCATCGACCAGCCCGTCAGGATGCCGGCGGTCATACCGCCGGCGAACGCCACGAGTGCGACCTGCAC
>VAUM01000150.1 GCA_005774595.1 Actinomycetota bacterium | reverse complement strand
GAGACACACCGAGGGCCCCGGTCTCCCGAGGCCCTCGGCACTCCCCACCCGAAGCTTCGCGCACGCCTACGCGTCGATGATCTTGAGCGCTTCCTCGCGGTAGGCGTCGGTCACGAACGGGATGCCGGACAGCTCGGAGGCCTCGCGCGTGAGCGCCATGAGGTCCTCGCGGCCGATGGTGTTCAGGCGCATGTTGCGCGAACCGCTCATCAGCTGCTGCAGACCCACGCGGATCTTGTCCGAGTAGGTGTACACGGCGATGGCGCCGAGCGGCATCGAGTCGACCTCCGCGCCGTACTTCTCGCGCAGGGTCTCGTACGTGACGAAGATCTCCTCCTTGGTGGTGCCGAACTCGGAGACGGTCCTCGGCAGGTCGTTCTCCTTCATCCAACGCTCGATGCTGCCGCCGACGAAGCCCGGGATCATGAGCGCGCGGCCCATGCAGACGGCCTTCGTGTGCGGAGCGCCCATCGCGAGGACCTTGAAGACGTGGTCCTCGGAAGAGAAGCCGCCGGCGATGGCGATGTCGGGCACGAACGCGCCCTTGGCGCGCAGCCGGCCGACGAGCTCGTTGGTCATGCACTGGAGGTAGAACGTCGGGACGCCCCACTCCTCCATCATGCGCCACGGGCTCATGCCGGTGCCGCCGGGCGCGCCGTCGATGGTGAGCAGGTCGATCTTGGCGTTGCTCGCCCACTTGATCGCCATGGCCAGCTCGCGCATCGGGTACGCGCCGGTCTTCAGGGTGACCCGCTTGGCGCCGAGGTCGCGCAGGCGCTGGACCTCGTTGTAGAAGGCCTCCTCATCCACGAACCCGAGACGGCTGTGACGCTCGAACTGCTTGATCGCCGTCGCCTTGAACGCAGCCTGGATGGCCGGGTCGCTCGGGTCGGGGGTGACGAGGTAGCCGCGCGACTGCAGTTCGAGAGCGCGGTCGAGCGAGTTGACCTTGATCTCGCCGCCGATGCACTTCGCGCCCTGGCCCCACTTGAGCTCCATCGTCTCGACGCCCAGCGTGCCGACGCAGTACTCCGCGACGCCGAGGCGCGTGTCCTCGACGTTCATCTGAACGAGGATGTCGCCGTAGCCCTCCTCGCGGTAGCGGCGGTACGCCTCGACGCGGCGCTTCATGTCCGGGGCGTGCGTGACCTTGCCGGACGAGTCGCGCTCGAGACCCGGGTCGATGCCGCAGACGTTCTCCCCGCACACGATCGACACGCCGGAGATGGCCGCACCGATGGCGAAGCTGTCCCAGTGCTTGCGCGCGATCTCGGTCGAACCGAGCGCGCCGGTGAAGATCGGCACCTTCATCTTGATCTTGTTCGTGACGCCGAACTCGGTCTCGGTGTCGACCATCGGGAAGAGCGTGTTGTCGGGGGTACCCTCGACGCCCTCGGGCAGGCCGGCGGCGCCCAGCGCATAGCCCTGGATGTTCAGGTGCGAGTAGTCGATCGGGTAGTCCTTGTCCCCGCCGGCCGTCATCTCGCCGAAGGGACCGGGGTAGATGACCTCGCGGCCGCGGAACGAGGACTTGAAGACCTCGCAGTTGCCGCGGCAGGTGTCCATGCATCGGGTGCACAGACCCGAGCAGGGCACCACGCTCCGGGACCGGTTCGAGGTCCCCGTCGCGTCGTTGGCGTTCGGTTGCTGCAGATTGCCCATACGCTTCGACCTTCCTCCTGCACGTGGAAACGGACGGTGCGTACCCCCGCCCACCCGCGAAAGCGCGCAGGGGCTATCGTAGCGGTTCGGAAACCTGTTAGAAACACAGCGGACGGATTCACGAAACCGAAAGACGGGGTGGGCCGATGCCCGAGCACCTTCGCAAGAGCGCCATCGAGCAGATACGCGACAAGAAGATCGAGTTCATCCACCTGTGGTTCACGGACGTCCTCGGCTTCCTCAAGACGTTCGTCATCACCGCCGACGAGCTCGAGACGGCCATGACCGAGGGCATGGGCTTCGACGGCTCCTCGATCCTCGGGTTCGCCCGCATCCAGGAGTCGGACATGATCGCGCTGCCCGACCCGGCGACCCTGCAGATCCTCCCGTGGCGCCAGCAGGAGATGCTCGTGGCGACGATGTTCTGCGACGTGGTCACGCCCGACGGCACGCCGTACGAGGCCGACCCGCGGTACGTGCTGAAGCGCACGCTCAAGAAGGCCGCCGAGATGGGCTACACCTTCTTCGTCGGTCCGGAGCTCGAGTACTACTACTTCAAGAGCGACACCGGGACCGAGCTGCTCGACTCGGGCGGCTACTTCGACATGACCACGCGCGACGTGGCCGTCGACCTGCGTAAGGAGACGGTGCGGACGCTGAACAACTTCGGCATCCAGGTCGAGTACAGCCACCACGAGGTCGGCCCGAGCCAGCACGAGATCGACCTGCGCTACGCCGAGGCCCTGCGGATGGCCGACAACGTCATGACCTACCGGCTGGTGGTCAAGGAGGTCGCGCAGCTCAACGGCGTCTACGCGTCCTTCATGCCCAAGCCGATGTACGGCGAGGCCGGCAGCGGCATGCACGTCCACCAGTCGCTGTTCGCCGGCGACGCCAACGCGTTCTACGACGCCGACGACGAGCACCACCTCTCGCCGATCGCGAAGGGCTACATCGCCGGCCTGCTGAAGCACGCGCGCGCGATCTCGGGCGTGACCAACCAGTGGGTCAACTCGTACAAGCGGCTCGTCTCCGGGTACGAGGCGCCGGTCTACATCTGCTGGGCGCACCGCAACCGCTCGGCACTCGTCCGCGTGCCGATGTACAAGCCCGGCAAGGAGAAGGCGACCCGCATCGAGCTGCGCAGCCCCGACCCGGCGTGCAACCCGTACCTCGCGTTCGCGGTCATGCTCGCCGCCGGCCTCGACGGCATCGCCAACGGCTACGAGCTGCCGCCGGACGTCACCGACGACGTGTACGAGATGACGTCCGCGCAGCGCGCCGAGCGCGGCATCGGCCAGCTTCCCGAGGACCTGCACGACGCGATCGAGGCGATGGAGGGCAGCGAGCTGCTGCGCGACACGCTCGGCGACCAGGTCTTCGAGTGGTACATCAAGAACAAGCGCATCGAGTGGGACGACTACAAGTCCCGCGTGACCCCATGGGAGATGCAGGGCTACCTGCCGCTGCTGTAGCTCCCGGCACGGCGCCCTCCGCGGCGTCCGACGACCGCATCATGAAGGGCCTCCGACATGCGTCGGGGGCCCTTCAGTCTTGGTCGAGGGTTCTGCGGTCACTCTGACCTGCCCATTCCCGCTCATGCATCAAGTCGCGGTCGACTCTTGCTTTTTGTGAGACTTGTCATATACTTGTGCTGTCTCATATCGCTGAGGGGCAGTCGCAGATGTCATTGGAACACGCCATCCTCGGCTTTCTGGCCGGCGGACCTATGACGGGGTATGACCTGAAGACTCGGGGCTTCGACCGAACGGCTTCTCACGTGTGGACCGCCGACCAGGCGCAGGTCTACCGGACCCTCGACCGCCTCGTGAAGCGCCGCCTCGCCACCTCCCGGGCGGTCCCGCAGAGGGGCAAGCCGGACCGCCGGCTCTACTCGATCACCCCGCGCGGGCGCGAGGAACTGGCGACGTGGCTCGCCGCGCACGAGGAGCTGCCGCCCTACCGGGACCCCTTCCTGCTGCGGATGCTGTTCGCCTCGGACCTGTCCGACGCCGACCTGCTGCGCCTGCTCGCCGAGACGCGTGACGACTACATGCGCCGGCTCGAGCAGATCCGCACGCGGCTGGCCGCCACCCCCGAGCGCAACCGCGAGGACGCCGTGCGGCGCATGACCCTCGAAGCGTCGGCGGCTGCGGCGCGCAGCGCCATCGACTGGATCGACGCGTGCGCCGACCGCGTGCGGTCGGGGCTTCCCGCCCCCGCACTGCCGGGGATGGGGGGCGCGGGGTGAGGATACTGGCCATCGACGCCGGCCACAGGCGCAGCGCGGTGAGCCGCTCGGTCGAGCGGGCGTCCCGGGCGGCGGAGATGGCAGGCGCCGAGGTGCTGCGCATCTCCCTCGAATCGCACGACATCCGCTTCTGCACCGGCTGCGGCATCTGCCGCGCCAGCGGCGCCTGCAAGATCTCGGACGACCTGCCGGCGCTCGCGGAGATGATCCGCGACGCCGACGGCATCATCATCGGGACTCCCGGCTACTTCCGCCGGGCCAACAACGCCACGCAAGCGTTGCTCGATCGCCTGGGCGGCTACTTCGCGGCGCACGCGCGGGAAGCCGAGTCCCGCGCGTGCGCCCGGGGCCGCCACGCGATCATCATCACGGCCTGCTCGGCGCCCGAGCCGTTCGCGGCGTTCTTCGGGTACTCGACGGGTCCCATCCGCGAGCTGCGGCGCGCGCTCCAGCTCGCGGGGATACGGACGGTCGGCTCGCTGGCGGTCACGGACCTCTGGCGCCGGCCCATCGACGAACTCGACTGCCACAAGGCGGAATCTCTCGGCCGGATCCTCGTAGGGAGGCTCTAGGCGCATGTGGGAGCCCGTGTCTTATACACATCTGACGCTCGCGG
>VAUM01000149.1 GCA_005774595.1 Actinomycetota bacterium | reverse complement strand
GGGTGCGCCACCGGCTGCCTCGGCGCGCTGCTCGTGCTCGTCGGCATCCCGATGCTCGTCTGCCCCGGCCCCGGCGCCGCCACCATCGCGTCCGGGCTCGCCATGATCGGCGCATCCTTCGCTCGCAGGCGGTGAGCAAGCCCCCGCGCGGGTATGTTCTCGCGTAGGAGGTGGTGCGCCATGTCGAAGCACTGGCGTTCGTACGCGGGGGCCGCGGCCCTCATGCTCGTCGTGTTCGCGCTCTCGGGGGTGTCCTGCGCGAAGACGCCCAAGGTGTCGCTGACCGGATCGGGTACGACGACCGGTTCGGTCGCTGCGACCGCGACTCCCGAGAAGCTGCGCATCGCGGTCTCGGCGATGATCTCGCCGAAGGAGACGTTCGAGTACTACGAGCAGATCCTCGACTACGTTTCCAAGAAGACCGGAACGCCGGTCGAGCTCGTCCAGCGCGAGACGTACGACGAGGTCAACCAGATGGTGAAGAACCGGGAGCTGGACGTGGCGTTCGTGTGCACGGGCGCGTACGTCGACGGTCACGACCAGTTCGGCATGGAGCTGCTCGTCGCGCCGGTCGCCTACGGCAGGCCCGAGTACTTCTCCTACATCATCGTGCCGAAGAGCTCGCCGGCCACGAGCCTCGCCGGCCTGAAGGGCAGGAAGTTCGCGTTCACCGATCCGATGTCCAACACCGGCTGCCTCGTCCCGACCTACATGCTCGGCCTTGCGGGCACGACGCCGGACAAGTTCTTCAGCGGGACCGGCTACACGTACAGCCACGACAAGTCGATCGAGGCCGTCGCTCAGGGCGTCTATGCCGGCGCCGCCGTCGACAGCCTGGTGTACGACTACCTGGCTGCGACCGATCCGGAGTTCACGTCGAAGACGCGCATCGTCGAGAAGTCGCCGCCGTACGGCATCCCGCCGGTCGTCGTGCCCAAGGAGCTCGACGCGGGCCTGAAGAGGCAGCTGCGCGAGGTGTTCCTCGGCATGGCGGACGACCCGGAGGGCCGTGCGATCCTCGACCACGTGAAGATCGACCGGTTCGAGCTCCTCAACGACAGCGCGTACGACTCGGTCCGCGCGATGCGCGCGTGGCAGAAGGCGCATGAGCCTTCCAAGTAGCGACACGTCGCCGAGGGGGCCCGCGCTGCGCACGCGCGTGGCGCTCACGGTCGTCGCGACCGTGTTGCTGCTCGGCGTGCTCGCGACCGTCGGGATCGAGGCCGCGATCCGCGATGCGCTCACGCGCGCCGAGGAGGCGAGCGGCCTGACCATCGGCCACAACCTCGCGGCGGTGTGCGTCGACCCGGTGCTGCGCGAGGACGTCGTGGAGTTGATGCGGCTCATCCGTGACGTGCAGGAGCCCGAGCCCGGGATCGTCTACGTGTACGTGCTCGATCCCGGCGGCGACGTGCTGGCCTCCACGTTCGCGCAGGGCGTCCCGGTCGATGTCCTCTCGGTCAACCGGCTGCGCACGGGTGACGCGTACCGCCTGCAGCGGATCGAGGCCGACGGCAGTCCGGTCCTCGACGTCGGCGTACCGATGCTCGACGGCGAGGCCGGAGCGGTCCACGTGGGCCTGTCGGGCGTGGCGAGGCAGCAGACACTGGTTCGAACGTGGCTCGTGCTGCTGTTCATCACCGCAGCCGCCGGTGTCGTGGGGTTCGTCGCTTCCCTCGTCGCTGCCCGGGTCGTGACGCGGCCGCTGACGACGCTCGCCGCGGCCGCAGGGCGCATCCGTGACGGCGACCTGACCGCGCGCGTCGAGGTCGCGGCCGACCGGGACCTCGGCGGCCTCGCGTCCGCGTTCAACGAGATGGCAGCGACCCTGGAGGCCGATGTCCTGCAGTTCAGGGCGGACGAGGAGGCTGTCTGGGCGAGCCGGCAGCGCTATGCCGCGCTGTTCGGGAGCATCAATGACGGCGTGTTCGTCGTCGCGCTCGACGGCACGGTCCTCGAGGTCAACGACGTCGCCCTCGAGCGCCTCGGCTACCCGCGCAGTGAGATCGTCGGTGAGCCGATCTCGCGGGTCGACTCGCCCGAGGACGCCGCGCACGTGCCGGAGCGCCTCGACGCACTGCGCGAGCGCGGGTACGCGGAGTTCGAGTCGGTCCACGTGCGCCGGGACGGCTCCACCTTCCCGGTCGAGGTGAGCTCGCGCGTGTTCGACTACGGCGGGACGCAGGCCATCGTCTCCATCGCCCACGACATCACCGAGCGCAAGGCCGCTGAGCAGGCACTGCGCGACCTCAACGCCCAGCTCGAGCGCAAGGTGCGCGAGCGCACACAGGAACTCGAGGAGCAGAGCGAGGAGCTCGCGTGCATGAACGAGGAGCTCCGCAGCGCCAACGAGCTGCTCGAGGAGACGAACCGGCACCTCGACGAGGCGACGCGTGCGAAGAGCGAGTTCCTCGCGAGCATGAGCCACGAGCTGCGCACGCCGCTGAACTCCATCATCGGGTTCTCGGGCGTGCTGCTCCAAGGACTGGCCGGCCCGCTTGACGAGGAGCAGCGCACGCAGGTCGGCATGATCAACTCAGCCGGCAAGCACCTGCTCGACCTGGTGAACGAGATCCTCGACATCTCGAAGATCGAGGCGGGCCGCCTGCGCCTGGAGTTCGTCGAGTTCGACGCGAGCGACATCGTGCGCGCCGCGGTCGACACCATCCGCCCGCTCGCCGAGGAGAAGGACCTCGAGGTGCGTATGGAGATCGCCGAGGACCTGGACGGCATCGTGTCCGACCGGGTCCGCGTGCAGCAACTGCTCATCAACCTGCTGGGCAACGCGGTCAAGTTCACCGAGTCGGGGTACGTCGGGCTCGCCGCGCGCCGGCAGGGCGGCCAGGTCGTCTTCACGGTCTCGGACTCCGGAGTGGGCATCGCGCCCGAGAACCACGCACGCATCTTCGAGGAGTTCTACCAGGTCCGGGAGCCGAACGGCTTCAAGACGCCCGGGACGGGGCTGGGCCTCGCGGTCAGCCTGCGGCTCGCCGAGGCGCTCGGCGGGCGCATCGAGGTGGCGAGCGAGGTCGGCGCAGGCTCCGTGTTCACCATGTACCTGCCGACCGGGCGCCCCGCGTCCGGCTGATACAATCTCGGCGCATCGTCGAGTTCTCCACACGCGGGCGATTAACTCAGCGGGAGAGTGCCTCCCTTACAAGGAGGAAGTCGCAGGTTCGAACCCTGCATCGCCCACCATCCGACCTCACTTCGAGCGTCCGTAAGGTGCGCCGTGCCCGATCCCACACCCGACGAGCCCGGCGTCCCGGCCGGGGAGCCTCCCGCGAAGGAAGCGCCCGTGAGCGACGCGGACGAGCGGCCGCGTCGGCGCTCGCGCGCGACGCGAGTGCTGCTCGCGGCGCTGTTCGGCGTCGGGATGAAGAAGAAGCGCCGCAAGGGCGGAGCGAAGGCGGCCGCGGCCAAGGCCGGACCTGCGGGCGAAGGCAAGGGCGAGAAGCCTCGGAAGGCCCCGAAGCCCACGCGTCCCGGGCGCACGCCCGAGCAGATCGAGCGTGCCGGCAGGATGTGGAGCCGCGTGCGGTCCGGCATCGCGACCGTGCTGGTGCTGGCCACCGTGGGCGGCGGCGGCGGCTGGTACTGGTGGAATCGCGCGGCCTCCGTCCCCGATCTCGTCGGCATGAGCCGGGACGAGGCCCGCCGCCGGCTCGAGGACGCCGGCCTGGACGCCGGCGTGGTCAGTGAGGTCTACGTCGGCGACGAGGGCCAGTACGCGACCGGGACGGTCGTTGCGCACGTCCCGGACCACGCCGCCCGGGTGGCTCCCCGCACGCCGGTCGCGCTGAGCGTCGTGGCCGGACCGGCGTGGACCGCGATGCCCAAGGTCGCCGGACTGACCGTCGGCCAGGCCGTCGCCCTGCTCGAGTCGCTCGAGATGACGACCGCGATCGTGGACCCGGTGAGCCACGTGGTCCCCGTGGAGGAGTACGGGCACGGCATGGGGTTCAAGGTCGCCTCGAGCACGGTCCCGCCCGGACAGCGCACTGAGCGCGGCACGATGGTGATGCTCGAGGTCGACCGGAAGGTCGCCGACAACGAGCGGCGGTTCGTCTTCGCCCATCCGGCCGCGGTGCAGGAGAAGGGCATCGAGTCGTGCTACCGGGAATGCCACCGCGAGCGGGAGTGCTCGCACTGCCACCTGCGCGTGCTGGGCGGGCTCGAGCTGCCCGAGGTCGTGACGGCGCTCGACTTCATCCGCGACGAAGCGCTCACAGCGGCGGGCCTCACCGGTGATGCGGCGCGGCCGCGCTTCGTCCGGGCCGCCGACGAGGGCGGCAAGGCGTACTCGGTGGTGCTGAACGCCGACGCTCCGAGCCCCGGACCGGCCCGCCGCTCCGCGATGCTCGCGGCCACGGCGGACCTGTTCCGCGCCACGCTCGGACTCGCGGGCATCGAGGACCTCACCGTGACATGGGTGGAGCCCGGGACCGGGCGCGTCTTGATGACCGTGCGGATGACGAGCCGGACGATGTGGAGCGTCAAGTGGAGCGGACTGCAGCCCGACCAGCTGCCGCAGGTCGCGGACTACTTCAAGGA
>VAUM01000148.1 GCA_005774595.1 Actinomycetota bacterium | reverse complement strand
AGACTATGTAGGCCCGTCTGTGCGAACAGGCGGGCCTACCTGCGGAAAGAGGGCGCGGGGCGATGTGAGGGGTCGTCGCGACGGGGCCGATGCGTGCCCTCCGCGTGCCTTGCGTGTCCGAGAAGCGATCGCGCGAGACCCCTGTCCCGGCGGCAGCGGCATCGCCGGTAGGCTCATCCCGGTCCCGCGCGGGCGACCTGCTACCATTCGGGAATGAGCTGCGCGGCGACGATGTGCAGGACAGACTGGGTACGGGGCGCTTGTCTGCTATCGGCGCTGCTGCTCACGACCCTTCTCTCGCCCGACCTGGCCCGCGCGGCGGGGGACGTCGTGTCACGCGCCCAGGCGATCGCCTTCGCAGAGAAGGTGCTCGTCGACGAGGCGCTCTACGAGCCCGAATTCGTGAAGGGCCTCGACGCGAAGGTCACGTCGGCTACCGTGAACGGTCACGACTACCTGCTCGTCGAGTTCATGGACGCCGAGGGGATCGAGTCTGACAGCGTCGTGTTGACGCCGGAAGGCGTCTACGTGACCGACCGCAGGACACTCCAGGCGCTTGGAGCATGGGACTCGCTCCTCAGCCGCGTCGGGTTCGCCAGTGATTGGGGATGGGCGTCCGCGGGCATCGCCTTCGGACTGGGTGCCGCGTTCCTTGCTCTCCGGTGGATGCGGAAGCCTCGGATAGGGTGGCGCGCGTGGCTCGTGAACGCGGGCGTGAGCGTTCTCGTGGTCGTCTACCTGGCCGGGCTCATCTCGTCGGTGGTGATCGGCGATGTGCGCGGGGCGATCACGGGGGGTGTTCCGTTCATCGCGATCACTGTGGCCGTCGTGGTCGCTCTGCTGCGTCGCAAGCGCTACGCGGTCGTCGAGCTTCCGCCTGCGGCTTCAGACGTTGTCGACGGCAGGGCGGCAGGTGCCCTCGGATCCGATGCGGCGTCCGGAGGGTCCTCGCTCGCCGGCGTTCCGGCCAGCGCGCCGGGACCGGCGCTTGCCGGACCCGGCGGCAAGCTGCGTCCCGGCTCCGGAAAGCCGGTCGGGTTGAAGGTCATCGCGCCGGAGAACCTCCCCACCTTCACCGACGTGGGCGGCATGGATGAGGTGAAGCAGCAACTGCGCGAGACCGTCGGGCTGCTTGTTTCGCACGGGGATCTCGCCCGGCGGTACGGGATCGACTGGAACGGTGTCCTTCTGTACGGACCCCCCGGCGTGGGAAAGACGTTCATGGCGAAGGCGGCCGCCGGCGAGTTCGGCCTGAGCTTCATCGACGTGCGCGTCGCGGACCTCCTCTCGAGCTACGTCGGTGAGTCCAGCAAGCAGGTGGCGAGCGTGTTCGGCGCAGCCGCCAAGCACCGTCCCTGCATCCTCTTCTTCGACGAGTTCGATTCAGTCGCGCAACGGCGCGAGGACGCGTCGTGGGATAGGGAATCGACCCGCGTCGTCAACCAGCTGCTCCGCGAACTCGAGTCCGCACGGGAGGTGCCGGACCTCATCGTGATGGCGGCGACGAATCACAAGGCCACGCTCGATGAAGCGGTCATACGACCGGGACGTTTCGACAGGCACATCGAGATCCCGCTGCCCGATGATCGTGCGCGCCTCCGGGTGTTCGAGGCGCAGCTGGCCGGCCGGCCGGTCGAGGGTGACATCGATCTGCAGGGGCTGGTCCAGCGTACCTCCGGCATGAGCGCTGCCGACATCTCGGCGGTGGTCAACGGA
This sequence comes from Actinomycetota bacterium, assembly GCA_005774595.1. Taxonomy (NCBI): domain Bacteria; kingdom Bacillati; phylum Actinomycetota; species Actinomycetota bacterium. The sequence goes on along the minus strand of VAUM01000148.1, from coordinate 2,841 downwards.
GCGGCCCTCGAAGCGATGAGGCGCTCGATCGCGGGAGGAGACGCGTCGGGTGGCGCAGAGGTGCCCATCGACGAAGCCGCCTTGGTCCAGGCCCTCGAGGAACTCCGGGCCAAGGTCAAGCCGAGTGTCGCTCTCGCGACGTGGGAGGATCTGGTCCTCGCTCCCGAGACGCGGAGGAAGCTCGAGGAACTCCAGCGGCAGATCGAGCACAGTGAGGAACTCGCTCTCCGCGGCATCGAGGTGCCGCGAGGAATCCTGTTGTACGGGCCACCAGGGACGGGGAAGACGACGATCGCACGGGTACTCGCGTCGCAGGCGAACGTGTCGTTCTTCGCGGTGGACGCGAGTGAGATCGTGAGCATGTGGGTCGGGGAGACAGAGAAGAACATCTCGCGGCTCTTCGATGAAGCTCGGCGCCATCGGCCATCGATCGTCTTCATCGACGAGATCGACTCGCTGGTGTCTGCCCGGGCGGGTGAGAGCGGCATCGGCGACGACATCACCAGTCAATTCCTGCGCGAGATCGATGGCGTCATGGGCTCGTCCGGGGTCTTCGTGATCGGCGCGACGAACATCCCCTCGGCGTTGGACCCCGCCCTGCTGCGAGGAGGACGACTCGCCAGGCAGATGCTGATCCCGCCGCCCGATGCCGCCGGTCGCGAAGCGCTCTTCCGGGTCCACGCGCGACGCATGCTCCTCGCCGGGGATGTCGACTTCGCTGTGCTGGCCGCAGAGACGGAAGGTCTGACGGGCGCGGACATCAAGGAGGTATGCAACGCGGCGGGCCTGCTCTCCTTCGAGCGAGGCGCGACCGAGGTCGCCGCGGGCGACTTCGAGCAGGCACGGGGCGCCTACGCCTCGGACAGGCGTCCCTTCGACGTTCCTGACTGGATGGCCCGTAGCTGGGACGCGCCCGTGAAGGACAAGACCCCGTTCGGCTTCCGCATCGCGCGGATGCCCGGCGACGGAGATGAGAGCCCGGCGAGTCAGGAGCCGGCGCCAGGAGGGGAGTAGGGATGGCGTGCATCGTCTGCATCGCGATCCTCATCGCGGTCGGCGTCGCGACGGGAATGACCGTGGAGGATCGGCTCGATCGCAAGCTCGCGGATCTTGCGGAGTCGGGCGAAAGGGTGCACGAGACGGACTCAGTGGCGGTATGGGACGGGAAGCTGCGCGCGATTCTCGACGACGGCACGGTCAAGGTCGTGGACGTCACCGTGAGGATGTACAAGGGCACGGACCGGGTCGCCATCCAGATCAACGACCACGGCCTCACCCAAAGAGAGGCGGAGCGGCTGGAGGACGACGTCGCCGCCGCCTTGGGCGCCGCGATCGCGGAACGCCGGTTCCCGCCCGTGGGGCCGGACGGACTGCCTCTTGCGGCGGAGGGCCATGACCACGGGATGGGCGAAGGCGTCGGGGACGAGGACCTACTCGATGGCGAAGAGGATCCCGGCCTCCTGGAGGCCGAAGACCCCGATGCCGCGCGGCGCACCCGCCGCCGCTAGCGTGTGGCCGATGCACCGGAGATGGCGGTCACGGATCGGGGTGAAGACCAAGCCCTGACGGCCTGCTCGATCGCCCACCGTGTCGAACGGTGGCAGTAACTTACCAATCATGGTAAGTTACTGCCATGAAGCGTGACACCCTCATCGAGATCGTCGGCCGCGAGCCGCTGTTCACCACCGGCATGCTCCTCGCGCCCGGCACGGATCCGCAGGACGTCAAGAAGCAGCTCTCGCGCTGGACCCGGGACGGGTCCGTCGTCCAGCTGCGCCGCGGGCTGTACGCGCTCGGCGCGCGGTACCGCATGACGGACCCGCATCCGTTCGAGGTCTCGAACGCGCTCGTCGCCGGCTCCTACGTGAGCCTGGAGACGGTGCTCGCCGACCTCGGGCTCATCCCGGAAGCCGTGTTCTCCACGACGGCCGTCACGACCGGGCGGCAAGGTCTGAGAGAGACCCCGTTCGGAGCGTTCGTGTATCAACACATCAGGCCCGATCTGTTCTGGGGCTACGAGCCGCGCACTCTGACCGGGGGCCGGACGGCGTTCGTCGCCACCCCGGAGAAGGCGCTCCTCGACATGGCGTACCTGAGGACGCGATCCGACGATCCCGCGTTCGCTCCCGGCTTGCGGCTGCAGCGGCTCGAGACCCTGGACCTCGACAGGCTGACGAGCTTCGCTGAGCGCTTCGGCAGCCGGAAGGTCGAGCGGTTCGCGAGCAAGGTCGTCGAGCTGGCGGCGTCGGAACGACAGGAGTACGAGGGCGGATGAAGGACTACCTCGCGCAGATCGTCTCGCAGGCGCCGCCGCGCGACGCTGTCAACGCGATGCGGGAGTACCTCCAGGCGCGGATCCTGGAGACCTTGCAGACGCGAGGGGCGTCCGGTTCCATCGTGTTCATGGGCGGGACCGCTCTCAGGTTCCTGTACCGCATCCCCCGGTTCTCCGAGGATCTCGACTTCACTCTCGAGGACAAAGACGCTGGCTACGACTTCGAGGGGCTCATGGACGCGGTCCGGCTGGCGTTCGCGCGCGAAGGGTATGCGGTCGAGGTGAAGGCCTCGTCGCATCCGACGGTGAACAAGGCGTTCATCCGGTTCCCCGGGCTCGAGCACGAGCTCGGCCTGAGCGCGGACGCCGGGCGTGTCTTCTCGGTGAAGGTCGAGGTCGACACCGACCCGCCCGTCGGAGCGGGGATCGAGGTCACGACGGTGCGCCGCTTCGTCACCTTGCGGTTGGCCCACCACGACAAGCCGACGCTGCTCGCCGGCAAGACCGCCGCGCTCATGCTCCGCGAGTGGGTCAAGGGCCGGGATGTCTTCGACCTGGTCTGGTAT
>VAUM01000147.1 GCA_005774595.1 Actinomycetota bacterium | reverse complement strand
CATAGAAGCGCTCCACGCCGAGGCGCAAGCGCACACTTTGACGTTGTTTGGAGTGGTGACGACGCATACCGCGGGCCTCGGCACCGAGATGGCTGCCGCTGCGCCCGTGGGCAACGGCTCCGGCCTGTCCGTCCTCGCGTCGTCGTACGACCCGTCCGGTGGTACAGCGTCGATAGCCTACAGCTTCGCATGGCTCGCGATGTGTGTCGCCCTGGCAGCGACTTTCGTCGCTGCGCTGATGGCGACCCGCTCGTTGCTCGTCAACGTTCGCGGCGACTCCGCTGCGGCCGCGGACGGTCCGATCGAGGTCGAGTGAGGGATCGGCGACACGACGGCCCCATTGAGTTGCTTATCTCAATGCATTGAGTTGTCCGGCTCTCCGCAGGTGAGGGGTGGTACCGTAGCGCGCGTCGCGCTACTCCGCCAGCGCCCCCACGTCGAACCCGTCCGCGAACGGGTCCACGAACGTCACGCCCTCGATCGTCTGCCCGTCGGTGAAGTCCTCCGACAGGATCATCGGCACGTGGTTCACCCGCGCGATCGCCCACTGCTGCGCGTCCCACCACGACATCCGGTGCCGCAACCGGCCGCGGACCTGCTCGATCAGCGTCAGCGCGCTCGTACCGAGCACCGGCCACGCCTCCTGCCATTCCCGCAGGTATCCGGCGGCTTCGTCTTCGCTCAATGGGTTGGCGACGCGTACCGTCGAGACTCGGAAGAACTCGCCGAGGGACTGTGTCGACACACAGGCTGCATCGGGGGTCGCGAGTCCATCGAGGACGGATATCGCACGCTCGCGCTTCACCGGCTCGGCGGGGTCGATGCTGTAGACGAGGACGTTCGTGTCGATCAGGAATCTACTCGTCATCGTCGTATGCATCTTCCCTCGTCCAAGTGCGGCCGCCGGGGACCGAGCCGAGCGCCGCACGCTCCAAGAGTCGCTTCTTCGAGCGTTCCCACGCGGCCCGGCGCGCGTCGACGACGCCCCGCTCGAACTCGTGGCGCAGCGCCTGCCGCACGACCTCGCCCTGCGACACGCCCAGCTTGAGTGCCGTCTCGGCCAACTGCGCGTCGAGTTCGTCGTCGATGCAGAACTGCTTCCTCACCATGCGCCCCATCGTGCCACCCGCCTCCAAACAGAACCCGACCGATTCCCAAACGTCCGCGTGATGTATACCCGTTATGTAACACGAGCGACCGTTCGGCGGAAGTCCTCCTCGTGGCGGGCGCGTCACGGTGCCGAACCGGCCTCGGCGGGCGCCGAGGCGGGAACATACTCTACGGGCATCGGAACGCCGGTGCCGCATGGCTCGCGAGCGGGGAGGGTGAGGAAGATGTCCGTTCATGCGTCGACGACGCGACGCGACCACGCACTGCTCGCCGGGGACGGGGCGCTTCTGACGATGGGCACCGTCACCGTGGCGTTCGTGCTGGCTGTGGGCCTGCAGCAGCTCATCAGTGGCGCGGTGCTCGAGATCGGCGGCTCGCTGATGATGCTCGCGGCGGGCGTGGCCGGTGTGGTGGCCGCGTGGTTGCTGCACGGCCGCCGCATCGACCTGCCGACCGCGATCGGCGCGGCCTGCGGGGCCGCCGCAGGCGGGCTCGCGATCCCGCTCGTGGCGAGCGTCTCGTTCGTCCTCGGCCTGCCGCTGCGTCTCGTGACCGACTCGGAGTATGCGGGACCGCTCGCGCTGCTGGTCGTGATCTCGGCCTGCGTGGCCGCGCTGCTCGCGTGGCTGCTCACCGACGCGGTGCGCGACCTGGCGCCGCGGCGACGGGCGCACTTCCGTCTCGATGTCGCGCGGATCGCGGCCGCCGCGGTGTTCGCGCTGCTCGTTGTCGTGAGCGTGTACCTGGTCGTCGCGCAGCCGGAGCCGGAGCAGGGCGAGGCGCCGATCTGGGCGATGGCGGGAGGTCTCATCGCGGCCGGGGTGGTCGTGGGCGCCGACGTGGCGACCACGGTCGCGCAGCGCATGGGGCGCTCGCGGCGGGCGGTCGCGGCGGACTGATCCGCGGCACGAGCACCTGAGCACAGACCTGAGCGCACCACGCTCATATCTGGCACCTCGCTTGCTCATCCTGTGAGCGCCCGCCGCGGCGTGTCATGCGCGCGGGTATACTGGTCTCGAACACCGTCGCGAGAGCCGCCGGCTTTCGCGTCCACCACTGAAGGGGCAGGCCGCACATGTTCGAACGCTTCACCGAGAAGGCGCGCCGGGTCGTCGTGTACGCCCAGGAAGAGGCGCGCATGCTCAACCAGAACTACATCGGCACCGAGCACCTGCTGCTCGGGCTGATCCGCGAGCAGGACGGCATCGCCGCCAAGGCGCTCGAGTCGCTGTCCATCTCGCTGGACGACGTCCACCAGCAGGTTGAGGACCTCATCGGCCGAGGCACGTACGTCCCCACCGGCAACATCCCGTTCACCCCGCGCGCCAAGAAGGTGCTCGAACTCTCACTGCGCGAAGCCCTGCAGCTCGGCCACAACTACATCGGCACCGAGCACATCCTGCTCGGGCTCATCCGCGAGGGCGAGGGCGTCGCCGCGCAGGTGCTTCTCAACCTCGGCGCCGATCTCGAGAAGGTCCGCGCGGCCGTCATCCAGCTGCTCTCAGGCCACTACGGCCGTCAGACCGAGGGTGGCGAGGAGCGTTCCGGCCGCGGCGGGAGCTCCGGCGCGCTGCTCGACGAGTTCGGCCGCAACCTCACGCGCGCCGCGCGCGAGGGCAAGCTCGACCCGGTCATCGGCCGCGCCGTCGAGATCGAGCGCGTCATGCAGATCCTGTCGCGTCGCACGAAGAACAACCCGGTCCTCATCGGGGAGCCGGGCGTCGGCAAGACCGCCGTCGTCGAGGGCCTCGCGCAGAAGATCGCGCGCGACGAGGTGCCTGAGACCATCCGCGACAAGCAGCTCTACACGCTCGACCTGGCCGCGCTCGTCGCGGGCAGCAAGTACCGCGGCGAGTTCGAGGAGCGCCTGAAGAAGGTCATGAAGGAGATCCGCGAGCGCGGCGACGTCATCCTGTTCATCGACGAGATGCACACGCTCGTGGGCGCCGGCGCCGCAGAGGGCGCCATCGATGCCGCCAGCATCGTCAAGCCGGCGCTCGCCCGCGGCGAGCTGCAGACCATCGGCGCCACCACGCTCGACGAGTACCGCAAGTATGTCGAGAAGGACCCCGCGCTCGAGCGCCGCTTCCAGCCGATCATGGTCGGCGAGCCGTCGGTGGAGGAGACGATCGAGATCCTCAAGGGCCTGCGCGACCGCTACGAGGCACACCACCGGGTCTCGATCACCGACGAGGCCATCCTCGCTGCGGCCGAATTGGCGAGCCGCTACATCTCGGACCGCTTCATGCCCGACAAGGCCATCGACCTCATCGACGAGGCCGGCAGCAAGATGCGCATCAAGATGATGACCGCGCCTCCCGGCGTGCGTGAGGTCGAGGACCGTCTGAAGCAGGTCCGCGCCGAGAAGGAAGCAGCCATCGAGGCGCAGGAGTTCGAGAAGGCCGCCGCCCTGCGCGACCGCGAGAAGCACATCCTCGCCGAGAAGCGGCAGATGGAAGACGAGTGGCTCAAGCCCGAGGTGCGCCGCGTCGTCGAGGTGACCGAGGTCGAGATCGCCGAGGTCGTCTCGATGTGGACCGGCATCCCGGTCTCGTCGCTGACCGAGGAGGAGACGCAGAAGCTGCTGCGCATGGAGGCGTCGCTCCACGAGCGCATCGTCGGCCAGGACGAGGCGGTCTCCGCGGTCTCGCGCGCCATCCGCCGCACGCGCGCCGGCCTCAAGGACCCGCGGCGCCCGGCAGGGTCGTTCATCTTCCTTGGGCCATCGGGCGTGGGCAAGACCGAGCTGTCCAAGGCGCTCGCCTCGTTCCTGTTCGGCAGTGAGGACGCACTCATCCAGCTCGACATGTCCGAGTACATGGAGAAGCACACGGTCAGCCGGCTCATCGGCTCGCCGCCCGGCTACGTCGGCTTCGACGAGGGTGGGCAGCTCACCGAGGCGGTCCGCCGCCGGCCGTACTGCGTGATCCTGTTCGATGAGATCGAGAAGGCCCACCCGGATGTGTTCAACGTCCTGCTCCAGATCCTCGAGGAGGGCCGGCTCACCGACGCACAGGGCCGCAAGGTCGACTTCAAGAACGTCATCGTCATCATGACGAGCAACATCGGCGCGCGTGACATCGCCAAGGGCCGCACGATCGGCTTCTCACCGACCGCCGAGGAGGGCCTGTCGTACGACGCCCTCAAGGAGCGTGTCACCGGCGAGCTGAAGAAGGTCTTCCGCCCCGAGTTCCTCAACCGCGTCGACGAGACGATCGTCTTCCACGACCTCGGCAGCGAGGAGATCCAGCAGATCGTCGACATGATGGTCGCGCGCGTCCGGGAGCAGCTCGCCGCCCGCGGCATCGGCATCGCGCTGACGCCCGAGGCCCGCGAGTTTCTCGCGCGCGAGGGCTTCGACCCGACGATGGGCGCCCGCCCGCTTCGCCGCGCCATCCAGCGGCTCGTCGAGGACCCGCTCTCCGAGCAGATCCTCGGCGGTCAGTGGGCCGACGGCGAGGTCGTCGAGG
>VAUM01000146.1 GCA_005774595.1 Actinomycetota bacterium | reverse complement strand
GGGTGCCGGTCTGGTACCCGCCGTGCACGGTGGTGCCGAGCGGGTACTGCCAGTTGTACCAGCCCGCCGCCAGAGCCGTGGTCGGGATCATCACGACGGCGAGGGCCAGCACGAACAAGATGCTCAGGTTCTTCTTCATACCTTGCACCTCCTCCCCCGATGGGATGCCCGCGTTTCCGCGGTCTCTACCCTCTGCGGCCTACGCCGAAGAGGCGTGGTCGATCGGGTATCTGAACGAACCTTGCCAATGGTAACAGACCGGTGACGGGCCTGCCTAGTCCTCATCATCCGTCGGCTCGGCGCCTTCTTCGTCGCCCTCGGACTCGTCCCCCTCGCCGTCGTCCGACCCCGCCCGTATGCGCCGGACGACCACGAACACGGTCAGCACGAGCGCAATCAGCAGCGGTATCGCCCACAGGCAAGTCGAGCCCTTGAGCAGCGAGGACGCGTCGAACGCGACTTTGGACTCCGCCGGCCACACGCCGGCGGGCAGCGCCGACTCGGGCACGGTGATCTTGAGCTGCACGATGCGGTTGTTCAGCTCGTCGGCCACCCAGAACGACCCGTCGGCGGCGCGCGACAACCCGCCGGGGGCGTTCAGCTGACCCTGCGCGTTGCCGAAGTCGCCGATCGACCCGAACTCCTTGCCGTCGGGGCCGAGCAGCCGGATCTTGTACTCGAAGGCGTCGGCGAGGTACATCACGCCGCGCTCGTCGATCACCAGTCCCATGGGCAGGCCGAACTGGCCGGAATCGTCCTTCGGGCCCGCGGGCGGCTTGCCGGCGGACTTGAGGAACTTCCCTCGCTGGTCGAAGAACTGCAGCCGCGTGTTGTTGGACTCGGCCACGACGATGGTGCCGTCGGGAAGCAGGGCGATGCCGTTCGGGAAGGAGAACTGCCCGTCGGCGCGGCCCATCGTGCCCCACTCGCGCAGCAGCGCGCCGTCGAGCGAGTAGATATGCACGCCGCCCGCCGAGGTGACGTAGAGCTTGTCACCGTAGATGCGCGGCATGACGGGGTTGTCCTTTGGCTTGAAGTTGATCTCCATCGTCACGGTCTTCAGGTCCGGCGACAGGACGATGATCTTGCCGTGCGGCCCCCGCGCGCCCGCGTCCGCCACGTAGACCCGGCCGTCCGGGCCGACTGCGACGCCCGTGGGGCTGTCGATCTGCTTGGGCCCCCACACCATCGTCCCGTAGCGGCCGACGAGCTCGCCGTCCGGCGTGAGCCGCAGCACGCGGCCGTTGCCCGAGTCCGCCACGTACAGATCGCCGTTCGGCCCCACGTTCACGTCGTGCGGCCGCAGGAACTGGCCGTCCAGGCCGGCGTCGAAGCCGTAGATCGGCTCCCCGAAGTCGCCTGAGACGCCGCCGACGGCGGTGATCGGCACGGTGCGGTCGGCGCCCGCCGGCAAGCTCACCTTCATGAAGAACCACACGAGCGCGCCGAGCAGCGCCAGCAGGACCAGCAGGGCGACGATGAGGAACGCCGTCACCCGCCGCCGCTGCGCGTACCTGTCCACCGTCTTCTTGGCCATGTCCTGCCGCTCGTCCGTTCGGTCCGGGCGCCCCTTGCGGGACGCGGGTCACTTGCCCTTGAGGTCCTCGATGCCCTTCTTCGCGGGCTCGTAGTCCGGCACGTAGGTGAGCGCCGCCTCGTACTGAGCCTTCGCCTCGTCCGCCTTGCCGAGCTTCGCGAGGACGTCCCCGTAGCGCACGCGGGCGGTGACATCCTCGGGCCGGGTCTGGATGGACTGCCCGAAGGCGTCCGCGGCCCCCTTCAGATCACCCGTCTCCTCGAGGAACACGCCGAGCCGGTACGACACCTCGGGGTCGGTGGGCGACCGTTTGACCAGGACGCGCATGCCGGCGATCGCCTTCTCGCGCTCGCCGTTGTAGTACTGGATGATCGCGAGGTTGTAGAGCGCCAGCGGGTGCGCGGAATTGAGCTTCAGCGCGATCTCGAGCTCCGCGATCGCTCCTTCGACGTCGCCCGTCCGGTAGAGCGCGTTCGCGTAGTCCACGTGCGCCTCGGGGCTGTTCGGCGACTTCTTCACCTCGTCACGCATGCGGAGCAGCTCCTGCTCCGCGGCGGAGCGGGGCGCGCGTGCGGGCGCCGCGACCTTCCACAGCACGAGCCCGACGAGGAACAGCACGCCCACCGCGAGGACGATGAGCGCGCGCACGAGCCAGACGTTGACCACGCTGACCTCGTCGTCGTCCTCGTCGTCCTCGTCGTCCTCGGCATCGTCGTCCTCGACGCCGAGGGGCTCGTCCGCGGGCTCGACGGGGGCAGGGGGCTCCACATCATCCGCTGCCGCGAGGTCGACGGCGGGGTCTACGCCGGCGTCCTCGACGTCGTCGCTGGTCTCGATGGTGTCGTCAGACATGGGTTCCCGCTTCCGGCGGCACTGTTCTTGAGCGTCATAATGCTAGCCGTCATGCACTCTGGCGTACAGGGTACTTCAGGAATCCGCAGGACGCACACGCGGGATCGGCGCTCCCGCTACGGCCTGGCCGCCGGCGCCGGGTAGCCCGAGTGGCACATGTTGCAGCGGAAGTCGGCGTACTTGTGGCACGAGCGGCACTGCGCCTGCGCCCGCGGACCCGAACTCGCGGCGTGTGCGCGGTTCCAGTCCTTGGCATGCGACTCCGACGGGTGCGCCGCGTGCGGATGACACCTCGTCCTGCAGTACCCGTACTCGTGGCAGCGCGCGCACACCTTCTTGCGCGAGAACGCCGCCTGCCGGCCGTGCACCTCTCCCCGGGCGAAGTCCTCGGAGTGCGGCAGCTCGAGGCCGTGGCAGGCGTTGCACGCGTCCACCGGATGGCACCCGCGGCACGTCCTCACCCGGCCGAGGGTGATCTGCGGGTACTGGTCGATGCTCGGCGAACGAGTGCCGGTGATGTCCCCGACATGGCAGGTCTCGCACTCGGCCGACGCCTTCGTGCCGTCGTGGCAGGTCACGCACAGGCTCATCTGCGGGCGGTTCGGCGTACCGGCTGTCGGTCCGTGGCCCGTGGCGGAATGGCAGTCCACGCAGCGGAACCGTGCCTCGACGATGTGGGTGTGGTCGACGCGCACCCGCGACACGGTGCGCGGTCCGTCGAGAACGTCGCGGTGGCACCCGAGGCACGCATCCGAGAACGCGTGGCCCTTGTCGCCGCCCTCCCCCAGCACCGAGCGCGCGTACGAGCGCGCGGACCCGGCAGCCAGCGTCACCCGGCCGGCAAGCCCCGCGCGCGCGTGGCAGTCCGCGCACTTCACGCCCGGGTGCGGGCCCTTGCGCTTCGCGGTCTGCTGATCGACCACCGTGCGTGCGTGGCACCGCAGGCACACGCGATCGTCAGTGAGCGCCACGGTCGCAACAGCCGAGAGGACCGCCACCGCCGCCAACGACGCCGCGAGCCACACGAGGAACCGGCGCCGGTTCCTGCGACGGCGCTCCTCAGGCGTCATCGCCGGCCCGGTCACGACGGGCCGAGGCGGCGGGGAGGTACCGAGCAGTGCCGTCAGCGCGACGAGCACGATCATGACCACCAGGATGGCCATGGCCATGAGGATGGTCGCGCCGACGAGGTTGGAGGTGGGGTCGGAGACGACCTGCCAGACCTGCGCCGGATCGAGGCGTTTCAGCAGCTCGTTCACTTGCCGCCCCTGAGCTGCCGGAGCTTGTCGGGCGGGATGCCGGGGTGGACGTGCAGCTCGTGACACTCCCTGCAGTCCGTCTCGGAGTGGCACCCGCGGCACAGCCCGTCGCCGGCCGCCTGGGCCGGCGTCGTGGACGTCGGATGCGCCGCGAGCCATCCGGACGGGTGCGGCATGACGGTTCCGTGGCAGCCATCGCACAGGGCCCGGATGTGGCAGACGAGGCACTTGGCCTTGCCGGCCTTCTCGGCCTCCGCCCCGTGGGTGGCCGCCCAGTCGCTGCGGTGGGGGACGCCGAGGTGGCACTTCGTGCAGTCGGCGTCTGCATGGCAGACCCGGCAGGTCGTCAGGTCGCCCATCCCGTGCGTCGACTTCCAGTTCGCGCCGTGCGTCACGCGCCAGGCGTTCGACCCCTCACGCGGCACGTCGCGCTTGCCGACGTGACAGGTGGCACACGTGTCGGGCGCCCTCCTGCCGTCGTGGCATGAGGTGCACGACCCCATGTCGAGCATGCGGGCCGGCGACGCCTGCGGGTGCGCGGTGTCGGCGTGGCAGACCGTACAGCGCGTCACCGCCGACAGGCACGTCGAATGGCTCATCCTCAGGCCGCGGGCCTCGACGACCTCACGCAGGTCGTCATGACAGTCCACGCATGCATGATTGCCCACCGAGGCCTCGGCGATACGGCCGAGACGGAACACCGCCGTGGCGTCGCGCCCGAACCGGATCCAGCGCTCCCCGAAATCCGCTCCCCCGTGGCATGCGTAGCAGTCGGCGTCGCGGTGCGCGCTCTTCGACAACGACTCGGACTGCGCGCGATGGCAGCCGACGCAGGCCGGGCGGACGCGGACGATCCCGGCGCCGACGAACGCGCCGAGCGCCGCGACGAGCACCAACGCCAGCGCGAGCGCCGCACCGGCCGCGCGCAGGAGCGCGCGCGCGCTCCTGCGC
>VAUM01000145.1 GCA_005774595.1 Actinomycetota bacterium | reverse complement strand
CCTCTGTCCCCCAGTCCGGTGAGGTGATCGGGCACGTCGTCCAGCCCGGCGCGCTCGGCGAGGGCGCGCATGATGTACTCGGTCGCGAGGCAGTGGTTCACGAGGTTGCGGTTGCCGACGCGCTCGCGCACGAGCGCCAGCGCGTCCTCGCGCGCGATCACGCGCGCTTCACCGCGTCGACGCGTCCGGCGAGCCACTCGGCCCACGCGTCGACGCCGTCGCCCTTCGTCGCCGAGATCGGGAAGATGGGCGCGCGGGCGTTGAGCTTGCCGACCACAGTGCGGAACTCGGCCTCATCGAAGTCGAACACCGGCATCGTGTCGACCTTGTTCAGGACGACCGCCTCGGCGATCTGGAAGATGCCAGGGTACTTGTACGGCTTGTCGTGACCCTCGGGCACCGACAGGATCATCACCTTCGCGTGCTCGCCCAAGTCGAACTCGGTCGGGCACACGAGGTTGCCGACGTTCTCGATGATCACGAGGTCGAGCTCGTCCAAGGGCAGCGCATCGACCGCGCGGCGGATCATGTCGCTCTCGAGGTGACACGCGCCGCCGGTGTTGATCTGCACCGCCGGGATGCCGTGGGCCGAGATCTTCTCGGCGTCCACGCGCGAGGCGATGTCGCCCTCGATGACCGCGATGCGGTAGCGGTCTCGCAGTGCTGCGATGGTGGCGAGGATGGTCGACGTCTTGCCGGCTCCCGGCGACGCCATGAGGTCGAGCACGAAGACGCCGGCCTCAGCGAACAGCGCGCGATTGCCGGCGGCGAGTTCCTCGTTGCGGTCGAGGATGGGTCTGGACAGGTCGATCTCGGCCACGTCGCGCCCCTGTCAGTCGAAGTCGATGCTGTCGATGCGCAGCTCGTGCCCGCTGCGCGGCTCCACGAACGGATTGCCGCACTTCGGGCACTGCCCGTCGAACCGGCCGTGCTCGAACACCTCGCCGTCGCACGTCGGGCACGCCGAGCTCGCGGGCACGTGCGTGACGAGCAGCACCGCGCCGGCCGCCATCGCGTAGTCCGGCTCGGCGCGCAGCGCCTCGAACGCGAACTGCAGCGCGTCCTCCACCACCTCGGTCATCTCGCCCACCGAGATGCGGATCTCGTTGATGCGCGTGCCGCCCTCGCCCTTCACGGCATCGACGGATGCCGCGAGGATGCCCTGCGTGATGCCCATCTCGTGCATCGCTGCCGCCTTCAGATCGCCTCGAGCGCCTCGGCCTGCGCCCGGATCTTCCTGCGTAGCACGATCCGCACCAGCAGCATCGACAGCTCGTAGAGGACGATCATCGCCGCCGCGAGGAACCCCATCGTGATCGGCGACCAGTCGGGCGTCGCCATCGCGGCGACGACGACGATCACGACCCAGACCACGCGCCAGTTCTCGCGCAGCGTCTTGTACGGCACGACGCCGAAGTACACGAGGTAGAAAACGATGACCGGCGTCTGGAACGCGATGCCGAAGCCGATCAGGAAGTACCCGACCGTCGTGGCGAGGTCCTGCGCGGTCGCCCGCAGCTCCATGAGCCCCTCGGCCTGGCCGGCGAGCCACAGGAAGCTGTTGTGCAGCACCTCCGTGTAGCAGAACGCGGCGCCGGCAAGGAACAGCGCCACCATCACGAAGAAGGTCGGCACGACCCACTTGCGCTCGCGCTCCTTGAGCGCCGGCAGGAAGAACGCCATCGCCTGCCAGATGATCAGCGGGCTGCCGACGATGACCGCGGCCCAGATCGAGACCTTGAACCGCACCATCATCGGGTCGAACACACGGATCGATATCGGGTTGTCCAGCCCCGGGATGTCGCTCACGGGCGCGACGAGGAACCGGTAGATGGGCGTGGACACGAAGTACAGCCCGACCATCAGGAACAGCAACACGACCACGACGACGGTCAGCCGCTTGCGCAGCTCGTCGAGGTGGTGCATGAACGGCATGCGTGCCGGTCCGATGGGCATGATCGCGTGTCAGGGCGCAGGCGCGCGGCCTACTCCTCGTCCTCCTCGTCATCCTCGTCGTCCTCGAAGGTCGCGGGGGCCGCGACGGGGCGTGCGTGCTCCTTCACCGCTGCGGCCGAGGCGGTCGCGTCCGAGTCGGCCTCCTTCTCCCCCTCGGAGATCTCGAGCCGGATCATCGACTCCATCGTCGAGGTGTAGCGCTTGAAGTCCGCGTAGAGGCGGCCGGCCTTGCGCGCGAAGTCGGGGATCTTGTCGGGCCCGAACAGCAGCAGCACGACCAGCACGATGAGAGCGAGCTCGGTTCCGCCGATACCGAACAAGGGGATCAGTACCCTCTCGCTTCGTCGACGGTCGCGAACATCGGGAAGACCTTGTCCAGGCCCGTGATGCGGAAGGTCTTGGCGACGGCCTCGCGCACGCCCGCGAGCCGCACCGAGCCGTCTCGCTCCTTGGCGCGGCGCAGGATGCCGACGAGCACGCCGAGGCCCGAGCTGTCGACGAACCCGACGCCGGACAGGTCGATGACGATGTCGGGGCAGCCGTCCTCGACGAGTTCGACGAGGCGGTCCTTCAGCGTGGGCGAGGTGTACAGATCGAGGTCGCCGGCGACCCTGACGATACAGAACGCCCCGTCACGCTCGGCGCTGATATCGAGGTCGTTCGTCACCACGCACCGCCTTCCACGGGCCGCAGCCGTCACGAGGTACAGGCGCGATTGTACCGCCGCGCCGCTGCGAGCAACAAACACGTACGCGGACGGCGGTATCGGCGCGCGCGCATTCGGGTAGATATGCTTTCGAGACGCCCGATGGCGGGCCGCCACGACCGCGGGGGGCATGATGGCGCTGACGACCGAACTCGACCGATCCGCCGACATCTGGGTGCTCAAGCTCACCGGCGACCTCGACTACTCCGAGTGCGCATCGCTGCGCATGAGCATCGACCGGCTGCTCAAGTCCGCTCCGGCGGCCGCCATCGTCGACCTCGCCGCGCTCGACTACCTCGACAGCTCGGGGCTCGGGCTGCTGCTGTCGCTGTCGAAGGAGTACGGCGCCCAAGGCGGACGGCTCGCACTCGTCACGAACGAGACGGTCGACAACATCCTGTCACTCACGCGCCTGAACGGCATCTTCTCGACGGCGTCGAGCCGCGAGGATGCGCTCGCGATCCTCGAGGAGCCGATCGCCGAGCACGCGACCTGACGCCGCGCCGGCCCGTCAGGGCGTGCTGGCGGTGGATGCCGGCCCCGCGCTCTGCCTCTTCGCCAGCTCCGCGATGATGTTGCGCGCCACGTCCGGGTTGCCTTGCGCCCCGTTCGGGTCGGCGGCCAAGTAGGTGTTCAGCACCCTCGCCGCATCCGCGTCGCGGCCCGCCTCGGCGTAGAAGATGCCGCCGTTGAACAGCGCCGGGACGAACTTCGGGTCCTTCGCGAGCACGCCGTCTACGACGCTCGCAGCCTCGGCGGCCCGTCCCGAGTAGTACAACGTTATCGCGTAGTCCACCGCCACGTTGAAGTCGCCCGGCTCGATCTCGAGCGCCTTGCGGTAGTAGGTGACGGCCTTCTCGCGGTACATGCCCGGCGTGACCGGGTCGGAAGTGAATGTCTCGATCGCACTCGCCCAGTCACCGTAGGTGTTCGCGAGGGCGACCAGCACGGTGAGGCTCGCGGGGTCGCTCGCGAGCGCCTGCTCGCCGTAGGCGACCTGGCCGGCGAACCGCTGCGCCGCGTCCTCGAGCACGCCGCCCCCGGTCCGCGTGCCGGTGTCCGTCTTCGACGTCCCGAAGAACGCCGCAAGCCCGGGGATGATCGAACCGCCCACCGAGATGGCGAGCACGATGGCGAGGAAGCCGATTCCTATCTTGATGATCGGTGCGGTCCTGCTCTTGTCGATCGCCATGTGCGGGTCACGCCTTTCGCGATTCGGCCGATACGGCACGGCGCCCGGCCGCTCAAAGGCGAGGGCCGGGCCGCCTTGGTCGGTGCCGGTGAGGGTCCTACTTGGTGGTCGTACTGGAGCCGGTCGCGCCGGTCGAGCCGCCGGTGGCGCCGCCACCCATGCCCGAGATGTCCGGATGGCCGGCGGGCAGGCTGCCGGCGTTCATCTGCTCGGGAGTCAGCTGCGGGGCGTTCGCGCCGCCGGTGCTGCCGCCGCCGGTCGAGCCGGTCGAGCCGCTGCGCGGGATGACGAGGCCGACGATGACGCCCACCAGCAGCGCACACACCGCGGCGAGCGCCGCAACGGTCACGCTGACCGACTGGACGGCCGCAGGCACCGCAGCGGCGGCCTTCGCGCCGCCCGGCTTGGGCAAGCCCTTCTCGGGCGCGGCCTCCTCGGCCGGGGTCTCCTCGTCCTCGAAGAAGAAGTCCTGATCGCTCACTGCTCGGTTCCTCCTGTATCGTCACGCGGGCCGCCGGGGGACGACCCGCCTTCAGCCTCGTTCAGACCGCGCGCGATTATAGCACGCAGCCCCGGCCGCATCCCCGCACGCGCACCGAGTCTCCGCAACCCCTCACGGGCGCCGAGAAGGCCCGCGGCGGCGCCCGCGAGAGCGCCGAGCGCGCCCGACGCGTCCGGCGGGCCGCCCAGCGCCGACCCGAGCGCCGCTCCGGCCGCGTAGCCTGCGGCGATGCCGAGCACGGGCGTCACGTACGCGA
>VAUM01000144.1 GCA_005774595.1 Actinomycetota bacterium | reverse complement strand
CCGCCCGCTCGGCGTGGCCGGTCGCCGACGCCGAGCGGGCGGTCGCGCGGCCCGCGGGCACACGCTCCGGCGCGCCGGCGAGCCTGCCGGACACCTCGACCGACGGCGTGAAGGTCGCGTCGTTCCTCGGCAGGGAGACGCGGCGCTTCTACGGCGTCGTCCCCGTGCCCGAGAAGCTCGAGCTCATCTGGCGCTGTGCGATCGGCTCGGGCAAGACGAGCGGCAAGAAGGGCGAGCCGGCGCCGACCTGGTCGGGCACCGGGTGGACCGGCCAGCCGGCGCTCGTGCGCGACGGCGGACGGGACTGGCTGCTCGTCGGCGGGTTCGACCACAACCTGCACAAGATCGACGCCGAGACCGGACAGGTGGCCTGGGAGTACCTGTTCCCCGACGTCATCAAGGGCTCGCCGACGGTGTTCGCCAACCCGGCGCCGACTGGCGACGACGACCGGCTGCTCGTGGTGTGCGGTTCGCGCCGGGGCTTCCCCAACGGCATGGGCGACCCGGACATCGCCCCGGTGCGCTGCGTGACCTTCGGGTCGGGCCGCGAAGTGTGGCGGCTCCCGGTGCCGCGGACGCGCAGCTACTCGCGCGACGCCGACGGATCCGGGTTCTTCCGCGACGGCGCGTACTACCAGCCGGTCGAGTCCGGCATCCTCTACAAGCTCGACCCGACGCGGACCGAGACGTGGAAGTCGTGGAAGAAGCCGGTCGCGCTCGCGAGCCGCGAGCTGCTGGGGAAGGCGCCGGTCAGCCACGGCGGCAACCTCGTGCTCGAGGCGTCGCCCGCGGTGCTCGACGACGTCATCTACATCGCGAGCGGCTCGGGCCACGTCTACGGCATGAAGCCGGGCGACCTGTCCGTGGTGTGGGACTACCCGACCGGTTCGGACCTGGACGGCACGGCCGTGCCCACTGCTTCGAAGCAGCTGCTCGTGCCGGTCGAGAAGCAGTACATCAAGGGTAGGGGCGGCGTGCTCATGCTCGACCCGGGCAAGCCGCCGGCCGACTCCGTCGTGTGGTTCTTCCCGACCGGCGACCGGAAGTTCGGCGACTGGGAGGGCGGCGTCATCGGGTCGGTGGCCGTGAACGACACCTACGACCCCGATGGTGCCCGCCCGCGCATCGCGGCGTTCTCGGCCATCGACGGCAACCTGTACGTCGTGGCGCAGGACGCGCTGGCTCCGGGGACCGTGGCCGGGCCGCAGCTCGAGAAGGGGCTTCGCACGCCGGTCCTCGTGTTCAAGGACAACGTCGGCGGGGCGATCTCGACACCGGTCATCGTGGGCGACCACATCGTCGCGGCGGGGTACGATGCGCTCGTGCACGTGTACCGGATCGACTGGTCGAAGGGCGAGCCGGGCACGCCCGGGGCGCTCGCCGCGCCCGATGGGAGCGTGTGGAAGGCGGCCGTGACCGAGACATCCGCGTTCAAAGGCGGTACCTTCGAGTCGACGCCGATCGTGTGGGACGGCCGGATCTACATCGGTTCGAGGGACGGCAACGTCTACTGCCTCGGAGAGAAGTGAGCGCTCGTGGATCCTGAAGAGCACGCACGGCGGCGCGAGGAGCGCCTCGTCAGAGACCGGGCGAACGCGACGAAGCTCGGCAAGTTCCTGCTGATCGCGGCCGCGGCGCTGGTGGTCGTCGGGTTCGTCGTGTGGGGCGTCGTGAAGTACGTGCGGCGCAACGATGTGCCGCCCGTGCCGGACGCCGTCGCGACGTCGACCGTGGAGTCGACCGCAAGCCCGTTCCCGGCCGGGACGTTCGAGGTCGGTGACGAGGTCCGCGTCGCCAAGGGCAAGGACACCATCAACCAGCGCAAGGAGCCCAAGACGAGCGCGGCGGTCGTCACGACGCTCGTGTGGCCGCAGCGGGTGCGCGTGCAGGACCGCGTCATGGGCGCCGACGGCAAGGTCTGGTACCAGGTCGTGGCCTGGGACGGCACGAACGAGGGCCCGGCGGGCTGGGTCCGAGGCGACCTGGTCGAGAAGGACTGAGGACGGCCGGCCCCCTACGCCGGCGCCGTGCACCTCGGCATCACGACTGAGAACGTCGAGCCTCGGCCCACCTCGCTCGCGACCTCGATCCGCCCGCCCATGAGCTGCGCGAGCTCGCGTGCGATGGCCAGCCCCAGCCCGGTGCCCTGGGTCACGTGGCCGGGCCGCTCGATCTGCTCGAAGCGCTCGAACGCCCGCTCGACATCAGCCTCGGCGATCCCGGGCCCCGTGTCCGCCACGTCGATCGCGACCTCGCCGTCGGTGACGCGTGCCGACAGCGTCACGGAGCCCGACTCCGTGAACTTGATCGCGTTGCCGCACAGGTTGTTGAGTACCTGCGTGAGCCTCAGCAGGTCCGCGCGCACGCACACGTCGGCCGCGGGCGTCGCCACCTCGAACGCGAGCCCCCTCGCGGCGGCGAGCGGTGCGAGCCGGTCGGCGACCTCGCGCAGGACCTCGTCCACGTACAGCGGGCGCAGGTCGACGCGAACCGGCCCAGACTCGATGCGTGACAGGTCGAGGATGTCGTTGATGATCGCCAGCAGGTCGCGGCCTGCGCGGTTGATCATGCCCGCGTGCTCGAGGTGTTCGGCGTCCGGCTTGGTCGGGATGCCGCGCAGCATCAGGTCCGACACCCCGATGATCGAAGCGAGCGGCGTGCGCAGCTCGTGGTTCATGTTGGCGATGAACCGGTCCTTGGTGGCCTGCGCGCGGCGCAGCTGCTCGTTGGCGGCCTCGAGGTCGCGGCGCGCCATCTCGCGCTCCGTCACGTCGGTCAGCAGCACGATGGCGCCGCCGGGATACGGGGTGCGGGAGTCCATGCGCTCCACCTGCGCGAGGACCACGCGTCCGTCGCGCTCGAAGGAGAACTCGCGAGGCTCGCTCGGCCACAGCGCCGGAGGGCCGATCTCGGGGAACGCCGACGCGCTCGAGACGCCGTCGCGCGCTTCCGGCAGGACGGACAGCGCGACATGGTTCGAGGCGGCCACGAGTCCCGTCGAGTCGAGGACGAGCACGCCTTGCGACAGGTCGTCGACGACCGCCGCGAGCGACGTCGGGAGCGCATCGCCCAGGCCGAGGCGGAAGTACCCGTAGGCGAGTGTGACGTTGAGCACCCACACGGTGCCGATGCCCATGTCGGGTGCAAGCTCGCCACCAGCGTTGAGGAGATCCGACACCGCGCTGCCGACGAGCGGGACGAGCCCGCCCGCGATGATGATGGTCGCTGCCCTCGTGACCGCGGCGCTGCGGGCGCGGTACGCGCCGTAGGCGATCACGAGGATCCCGAGGACGTACCAGACGTAACCGCCGCCGAGCATCACGACGTTCAGGGTCGTGTTCGCGCCGCGGGCGAACAGCGACTCCGCGCCGGACGGGCCGGTGAGCACGTGCGTCCAGGGGTCGATGAGCCGCAGGACCATCCGCACCGCCGCGAACGTGGACGCGGCGCCGGCGAGCCAGCGCGGCGGGTGGCGGTGCAGCGCGAAGAGGTAGCAGAACACGAGGACCGCAGGGCCCAGGAACGAGTCGCCGATCGAGAAGAGCACGTGGCCGGCGAACGCGGTCGAGAACGACCCGGCCGTCTCGGGCGCCGCCGTCGCCGTGTGACGGAGGTAGTATCCGAGGCACGTCAGCGTGAACAGGGCGCTCATGACCGCGAACGCCGACCGGGTCATCGTGCGGCGGCCCTGCCCGGTGAGCACGACGAGACACAGCCCGGCGCTCGTCGTCGCGCCGACCACGAACCAGTCAGTCATGTACTCCATGGCTCGCCCCCTCAAGCGAATGATGCCCGTTGCTGCGCCTCCGAGGGAAGGGCGGCCGTCGACGCCGAGCGGGCGGGGTGCGACCGCAGGCCCCCTTGACAGCTCCCCTCGTCGGGCGGGTAGACTGCCCCACAATCGAATACGAGGCCTGTGACGGGGAGGAGTACCCCGGAAGCGAAGCACAGAGAGCCGGTGGTTGGTGCGAACCGGCGTGAGCGACCGGAGGAATGGACCCTTGAGGCACCGGGGCAAAGGCTCGCACTCGAGCCGACTAGTCCCGGCGGACCCCCACCGATAGAAGGGGCCGGGTATGACCGGCGCCTGAGCGCCGAAGTACCGTCAGGACGAGTGGCCGGTCCCGCGAGGGTCCGGCAACAAGGGTGGCACCGCGGAAGATGAGCCTTCCGTCCCTTGATGGGATGGGAGGCTTCTGTCGTCCCCAGGGTGCTTTCGCGCGTGCGGCGCGGCCCCCCGGGGAGGCGGAGCCGTGTGAGAAGGAGCGCTGCGCGACGTGATACGACCGGCCAAAGAGGAGTTCGTGGCGCTCGCCGCCGACCACGACGTGGTCCCGGTGGCGCGTGAGGTCTACGCCGACCTCGCCACGCCGATCTCGGCGTTCATGGCACTTGCCGAAGGGGCGGAGCACGCGTTCCTGCTCGAGAGCGTGCTCGGCGGCGAGCGCCTCGGGCGCTACTCGTTCCTCGGCGTGGGAGACCGGGAGGTCATCACCGCGCGCGGCAGCGAGGTCGTCGTCGAGAACGGCGGTGTCAACGGCGAGCAGGCCGACGACCCGCTGCGCGTCGTCGCCCGGCGCCTGAAGGCCGGCAGCGTCGCGCGCGTCCCGGAGCTGCCGCTGGTCGTGGGCGGCGCGGCGGGC
>VAUM01000143.1 GCA_005774595.1 Actinomycetota bacterium | reverse complement strand
GAGCAGGATCGCGCGCGACGCGGGCGCGACGATGAGCCGCACGTCAGGATGGATGCGGCGGCCCTTCAGGACGCCCGCGGCGATGGCGAGGTCCTCGAGGCGGCCGTTGGTGCAGGTGCCGATGACGCCCTGGGCGATCGGCGTGCCCGCGACCTCCTCGATCGGCGAGACGTTGTCGACCGCGTGCGGCTTGGCGACCTGCGGCCCGATGGCCGACGCGTCGTAGGTGAGCGCGCGGGCGTAGACGGCGTCGGCGTCCGGGTCCTGCGGGTGCGGCGTCTTGGGGCCGCGGCCCTCGAACCACGCGAGGGTCTTGGCGTCGGCCTTCATGAGGCCCGCCTTCGCACCGACCTCGATCGCCATGTTCGAGATGGTCATGCGCGCCTCGACCGACAGCGCGTCGATCACGGGGCCGTGGAACTCCAGCGCCTCGTACGTGGCGCCGTCGGCGCCGATCTGCCCGGCGAGGTGCAGGATGAGGTCCTTGCTGAACACACCCGGCTGCAGCGCGCCGTCGTAGGTGACCCTCACACTGTCGGGCACCTTGAACCACAGCTTGCCGGCCGCCATCGCGGCAGCACCGTCAGTCGAGCCCACGCCGGTCGAGAAGACGTTGAGCGCGCCGTAGGTGCAGGTGTGCGAGTCGCACCCGACCATCAGGTCGCCCGCGACGACGTGGCCCTTCTCTGGGATGAGCTGGTGGCACACGCCCTCGCCGACGTCGTAGACGGTGGCCCCGGTGCGCTTGCCGAACTCGCGCATCTGCGTGTGCAGGGCGCTGACGCCCTCGAGCGGCGACGGCGAGCTGTGGTCCATGACCACCGCGACCTTGGCCGGATCGAACACGCGCTCCACACCCATGCGCTCGAGCGCGCGGATGGCCAGCGGGCTCGTGCCGTCCTGGCCCATCACGAAGTCGACGTCGGCTACGACGATGTCACCCGCGCGGGCATCGGTGCCGGAGTGTGTCGAGAAGATCTTCTCAGCGATGGTCTTGCCTGGTATCGCTACCACCCGTCCTTCATGCGAGCGCGGCGCCTGTCGTCGCGGGCGCCGCGCGGGGTTCCGTGCCGAAAGCGGAGCGCCGCCCTACTCGGGCTTCTTGCCCTTGCCGGCCTCGTGGCCGGTCTTCTCGAGCATCCAATCCTTGTAGATGTAGAGCAGTTCCTTGTCGAACAGCGCACGCTTGAGTTCGACCGCGACGGCCCGCACGCGCGGGAGCAACTCGGTGGCCTCCTCCTTGGTGAGGTCGAGGCCGTACTCGTGGAACTTGAGCACGAGCGTCTTGGAGCCGGAGTGCTTGCCGACGACGATCTGGCGGGTCAGGCCCACCTCGTCGGGCGGGAAGACCTCGTAGGTCTTCGGGTTCTTGATGACTCCGTCGGCGTGGATGCCCGACTCGTGCGCGAACATGTTCGTACCGATGACCGACTTCCACACGGGGATCTGACGGCCGGCGGCGCCCATGACGTACTCGCCGATCTCGCGGAAGCGCGCGGTGTCGTACGGGATGTCCGCGCCCTCGATGTGCTTCAAGGCCATGACGACCTCCTCGAGCGCCGCATTGCCCGCGCGCTCGCCGAGTCCGCCCACAGTCACGTTGACCCAGCTCGCGCCCGCGTGGATGCCGGCCAGCGCGTTCGCGACGGCCATTCCGAAGTCGTTGTGCGTGTGCATCTCGACTTCCATGCCGGTCTCGTCGATGAGGTGCTTGATCATCTTGTACATCCGGAACGGCTCCATCAGGCCGATGGTGTCGCAGAACCTGATGCGGTCCGCGCCCTCCTTGGCGGCCGTCTTCGCGTACTCGATGAGGAAGCCGATCTCCGTGCGCGAGGCGTCCTCGGCATTGACCGAGATGTACAGGTCGGGCTTCTCCGCCTTCGCGAACGCCACGCACTCGGCGATGGTCTTGAGGACCCATGCGCGGTCCTTCATCAGCTTGGTCTCGATGTGGATGTCGCTCGTGGCCAGCGAGATGGCGATGGCGTCAACGCCGCAGTCGATCGAGGTCTTGATCGCCTCGACCTGCGCCGGGTTCCAGCCGAGCACCGACGCGTTGAGGCCGAGGCCGGCGATCTGCTCGATGACGTCGCGCTCGTCGCCGCCCATCGTCGGGATGCCGGCCTCGATCTGCTCGACGCCGATCTCGTCGAGGAGCTTGGCGATGCGGATCTTCTCGTGGTTGGAGAAGACGACGCCGGCGGTCTGCTCGCCGTCGCGCAGCGTGGTGTCGTCGAGCTTGACCTTGACCTTGCCGAGTTTGCTCTCCACCGGCAGTTCGAGCGCTGACTTGGAATCCACCTGCGGGTACCTCCGTGTCGGGCAGCGTCGGCGCGCCCGGAGGGCGGGCGCGGAATGCATAGTGTACGCCAACGCGCGCGGGCGCGAGAAGGAACCTCTCGGCAAGGAACCTCTCGGCGGCGGAGCCTCTCGGCGCGCGCGCTACGGATACGCGGCGAGGATGAGCACGGACGTGCCGCCGTCGTTGCGGGCGGCAAGTTCGGGGACGCTGCCGCCCCGGTCGACCTCGGTGACCGTCAGGGTGCCGGCCTCCATCGCCTCGCCGAGGGTCACGTAGCGCGGCCCGCCGGCCTGCGGGGCGAAGACCGGCAGCAGCGTGAGCGCCCCGCAGGCGCTCGGCTCGCCGAGCCGGATAGCGGAGAGCATGCCTTCGATGTGCGTGTCCACGAAAGGACCTCCTTCGGTAGCGCCGCCCACCCCGAGGCGGCGTCCCGCAGTATGCGCGGGGGGTCTGACACGGACCGCGGCAGGCCGCCGCGAGCCCGCGGTTGACGGTGTCAGACCCCGGGCGTACGGTGCGAGTGTGTACTCGGAGTGTGTATCGGAGGTGCGCCATGGCGAGGATCAACATCACCCTCCCCGACGGCCTGCTGGCCGAGATCGACGAGGCGGCGGCGGCGGCCGGCAAGACGCGTAGCGGGTTCATCCAGGAGGCCGGCGCGCGCTACGCGGCCGAGGTGAGGGCGGGCCGTGCGCGCGATGAGCGGCAGGAGCGGATCCTGGCGGCGCAACGCACCGCGGCGGAGATCGGCAGCCGTCTGCCACCAGGGCCCGACGGCCTGACCATCCTGCGGGAGTTGCGCTATTCGTATCCCGACTGGGCGCCGAAGGTCGACGAGGAGGATGAGCGTGCCTGACGATCTCCGTGTCTGGACGGGGACGCCGGTCGTCATCGACGCGTCCGCCGGCTTCAAGTGGTTCGACACACACGAACCGAGCGCCGACGTGGCGGCCGACCTGCTTGAAGAGCACTCCGCCGGCCGGGTCGCACTCCTGGCGCCGGAACACTTCCTGCTCGAGGTCACCCATGTGCTCGGCCGGCGGCGTGTGACAGACGAGGTCACGAGATGCGTCGACACGCTCATGGGGTTCGACGTCCTCATCGTCCCGCTCGAACGCGACCTGCTGATCGAGTCCGCCACGATCGCCGCTCAGCGCGGCCTGCCCGTCTACGATGCAGCCTATGTGGCCCTCGCGGAACTGGTCGACGCCGTGCTCGTCACCGCCGACCGGACGCAGGCGCGCGCCGCGAAGTGCGCCGTGCGCCTGCTACGCTAGCTGGGGGGAGGTTGCCGCCATGCCCGACGTCGCGCTCATCTACGACCCCGCTCTCGACGACTACGACCTCGGCGAGATGCACCCGCTGCGCCCGGAGCGCGTCGCGTTCTCGGTGTCGCTCATGGAGGCGCTGGGGCTGCTCGGGGACGGGCCGGGGCGGGCGCGCACCGTCGCGCCGTCCGCAGCGAGCGACGACGACCTGCTGCTCGTCCACTCGCGCGCGTACGTGGACGCGGTGAAGCGCTGCTCGGCGCCGCCCTACCCCGACGACCCCGCGCACGGCCTGGGCACCGCCGACAACCCCGTCGCGCCCCGCATGCACGAGACCTCCGCGCTGATCTGCGGCGGTGCGGTGCTCGGGTTGGCGGCCGTGCTCGACGGCCGTGCCGAGCGCACGTTCAACGTCGCCGGAGGTCTGCACCACGCCCACCGCGACCGCGCGGCCGGCTTCTGCGTCTACAACGACCCCGCGGTCGCGATCGCTGCGGCACGCCGCGACCGGCCGGGGGTGCGGCTGGCCTACCTCGACATCGACGCGCACCACGGCGACGGCGTCGAGGAAGCCTTCTACGAGACCGACGAGATCCTCACGATCTCGCTGCACGAGTCGGGCCGCTACCTGTTCCCCGGCACCGGCTTCCCGTCGGAGTGCGGCACCGGCGACGGCGCGGGCTTCGCGCTCAACGTCCCGATGCCCCCGTACGCGAGCGACGCGTGCTACGCGCTCGCGTTCGAACGCGTGGTGGCGCCTGCGCTGCGCGCCTTCGCACCCGCCGCGCTCGTGATGCAGTGCGGAGCCGACGCCCACTTCGCCGACCCGCTCACCTCGCTCGGCCTGACGCTCGATGGGCACCGCTCGCTCGTGCGCGGCGCGGTCACGGTCGCGCGCGAGGCGTTCGGCGGACGCATCGCGGCGTGCGGAGGCGGCGGCTACGCGTGGTGGTCGGTCGTCCCGCTCGCGTGGACGAACGTGCTCGCCGAGCTGCTCGAGGCCGAGCCCGACGATGAGACACCCGAGCCGTGGCGCGCCTCGCTCGCCGACGCGAGCGGGCGGCCCGCGCCCTAC
>VAUM01000142.1 GCA_005774595.1 Actinomycetota bacterium | reverse complement strand
GTCGAGCAGGTAGGTGGTCGTGGTCTTGCCGTTCGTCCCGGTCACGCCCGCGACACGCAGGGTGCGCGTCGGGTGGCCGTACGCGGCCGAGGACGCGAACGCGAGCGCAACGCGCACGTCGGGCACGACGGCCTGTGGCACGCCCTCGAGGCCCTCGATCAGGCGCGACGTCACGAGCGCGGCGGCGCCGGCATCGACCGCGTCGGCGGCGAACTCGTGGCCGTCATGCACGAACCCGGGGATGCAGAAGAAGGCGTCACCACACCGCACGCGGTCGGAGCGGTAGGCGACGCCTGCGATCGGGGTCGACGCGTCGCCGGCGAACGAGGCCGGGACATCGGCGAGCAGTTGGCTGAAGGGCAGTGTGCGGTCCACGTGTCCGGGAGGCCGGGGGCTGCGCGATTCTATCACAGACCCTCCCCCTCCCTACGGCCGCCCGACGGCCGCCGCGGCGGTCGTCTCGACCGCGCCGGAGGCCGCGGACGACGGCGGTATCTTCAGGTGCGTGACCGCGAACTGGGCGACCTTCGAGAAGACCGGCGCGGCGACCACGCCGCCGTAGATGGCGCCTGTCGGCTCGTCGAGCGTCACCACGATGACCAGGCGCGGATCCTCGGCCGGCAGGTAGCCCGAGAACGACCCGACGTACCCGCCGCCCTTGTAGCCGCGGCCGTCGGCACGGACCTTCTGCGCGGTCCCGGTCTTGCCGGCCACGGTGTAGCCGGGGACCGCGGCGCCCTCGCCCGTGCCCTCGGTGATGACGGCCGCGAGCACGTCGGCCATCTGAGCACACGTGGTGGCCGCGACTGCCCGCTCGCGCTTGGTCTTTGCCGCGATCGAATCATCGTCGGGCACGGACAGCAGCAGGTGCGGGGTCACGAGCTCGCCTCCGTTGGCCAGCGCCGCCATCGAACGGGTGAGTTGCAGCGGCGTGACCGAGATGCCCTGGCCGAAGGGGATGTTGCCGATCGAGTTGCCCGACCACTGCCCCGGCGGCGGCAGGTAGCCGCGCACCTCACCGGGGAAGTCGATGCCGGTCTTCTCGGTCAGGCCGAAGCGGGTGAAGTAGTGGTACAGGTCGTCGCGGCCCAGCGCCTGGCCGAGTTTGACCGCGCCGACGTTCGACGAGTTCGTCACGATCTGCGTGAGCGACCAGTTCACGGCCCCGCGGCCGTGCGACTCGTGGATGGTGCTGCCGCCGACCTTGAGGGTCGACGGGAGGTTGAACCGGGAGTCCGGCGTGAACAGGCCCTTGTCGATGACGGCGGCGGCCGTGAACGACTTGATGGTCGATCCGGGCTCGTAGACGTCGCACACCGGGCGGTTGCGGTAGGCCGTCGAGTCGGCCTTGCCGTAGGCGTTGGGGTCGAACGTCGGCACCGACGCCATCGCGAGGATCTCGCCGTTGCGCGGGTCCATCACCACGACCGAGCCGCTCTTCGCGCTCCACTTCTTCACGGCGGCGGCCAGCTCGTTCTGCGCGAGATACTGGATGTCCTTGTCGATGGTGAGCACGACGTCCTCGCCGTCGACCGCGTTCTCGTAGTGCTGGACGCCGCCGGGAATCAGCCGGCCCTGCGGGTCGCGCTCGGCGAGGATCCGGCCTGGCGTGCCGGCCAGCAGCGCGTCGTACTGCTGCTCGATGCCGGCGAGTCCCTTGTCGTCGACGCCGACGAAGCCGAGGACCTGGCAGGCGAGGTCGCCCGACGGGTACGTGCGCCGGGAGTCCTCGATGAACCCGAGGCCGGGCAGCTTCATCTCCTCGAGCGTGCGCGCGCGGTCCGCGTCGACCTTCCGCCCGATGTAGACGAAGCCGGCGTCCTTGGAGAGCTTGTCCTGATACGCCGCCGCATCGCCGCCGAGTACCGAGGCGATCCTCGCAGCGGTCCCCGCCTTGTCCTTCACCTGGTACGGGTTGGCGTAGATCGTCTTGGCCGGACTCGTGACGGCGAGCGGAACACCCTCGCGGTCGAAGATCGCGCCGCGGCGCGGGGACAGCTCGATGTCGCGAAGGCGCTGGTCGGCCGCCTGCTCGGCGTAGGTCCCGGCGGAGACCGCCTGCACCCACACCAGACGCGCCGCGACGAGCACGAGGCCCGCCGCGAGTACGAGGAACAGGGTGCCGGAGCGGTCGGGTGCCTTCGGTGGCCTGCGGCCCGGCGCCCTTCTCTGTCCGCGCGAGGCCGCCACCCCCTACCTGGCCGTCGCCAGGCCCGTGTCGCCGACGAGCAGCACCTGTGCCTGCTCCGCGGCGACGCGCGCGATCGTGTCGAGCAGGCCGGCGACGGCCTCGCCGCCCGTGGACGCCCGCGTCACCGCGGGCGTGCCCGCGGCGGACGCGGCAGGGGCGGTGGGCTCAGGCCCGCCTGCGTCGGCGACCTGCGCCGCGCCGGATGCGCTCCCGCCCCCGCCCGACGCGTCCGCGTCCAGCTCGAGGTAGCGCACGTCGTCGGGGACCGACATGCCCATCGCGGCGCCGGCGATCTCCTCGATGCGCGAGGGGCTCGCCAGCGTGCTCTTGTCGACCTCGAGCCGGTCGGACAGGAGGCGCTGCTCCTTGATCGAGTCCATGAGCCGGCCGCTGTCGATCGCGGCCTCGGCGGCCTGGGCCGTCACGGCCACGCGCGCGACGCCGACGCCCGCGAGCAGGACGATCGCGAAGACGGCCGCGCGGTACGCAGCCGCGGTCGCGGCGTTCGCACGTGGGCTGCGGGCGCGCCGGGCCGAACGGGCGGCGGACGCCGACCGTGCGCGCGGGGCCGTGCGCGCCGAGCGCTTCGCGCGCGCCGCTGCGGATGCCGCCATGTCGCGTCCACCTCCCTCTTCGTCTCCCTCGCCCCGCCGTGTCGGCGTGGCTAGAGCTTCTCCGCGACCCTGAGGCGCGCGCTGCGCGCCCGCGGGTTCGCCTCCACCTCCTCGGCCGTCGGCAGGATCGGCCGTTTCGTCACCACGCGGAGTACCGGCTGTGCGCCGCACCTGCATACGGGCAGGTCAGGCGGGCACGTGCACCCCTGCGCCAGATCGGCGAACGTCTGCTTCACGATGCGGTCCTCGAGCGAGTGGTAGCTGATCACCGCGACGCGCCCGCCCGGGACGAGCCACCGTACGGCGGCGCGCAGGCCGCGCTCGAGGACCTCGAGCTCGCGGTTGACCTCGATGCGCAGCGCTTGGAACGTGCGCCGGGCAGGGTGCGGGCCCTCGCGCCGGGCTGCCGCCGGGATGGCGGCCTTGATCACGTCGACGAGGTCCCCCGTGGTGACGAGGGGCCGGTGGGCGCGCGCGTCTACGATGAAGGCTGCTATGCGCGCCGCCCACCGCTCCTCGCCGAAGTCGCGGATGACCCGTTCGAGCTCGGCCGCGGAGTACGTGGCGACCACGTCGGCCGCGGTGACGCTGTCCGAGCCAGGGTCCATCCGCATGTCCAGCGGCGCGTCGTCCTGGTACGAGAACCCCCGCTCAGGGAGGTCGAGCTGCGGGGACGACACGCCGAGGTCGAACAGGAACGCGTCCGCGTAGGGGATGCGCGCCTCGACGAGCAGGTCGTCGAGGTCGCCGAAGTTCCCCTGGAGCAGGATGGCTTGCCGGCCGAGGCGTGCTGCGTCTGCTGCTGCGGCGAGTGCTGCTTCGTCCTGATCGATCCCGACGAGGATGCCGTCAGGGCCGATCGAATCCTTGAGCCGCGTCGCGTGACCTGCCCCGCCTAAGGTGCAGTCGACCACGATCGAGCCGGGTTTCAACATCAACTGGTGTGAGACCTCGGCCGGCAAAACTGGGGTGTGCCGGTATTCCATTGTCAATCAGCGTCCGGAAGGAGTCGTGACACCCGCTCCCGACGCGCCTGACTGATGACGTTCGCGCGCGATCTCCTGCGCGAGGCCCTCGGCCTCGGCGTCGATGACGGCGCACATCTCGGCCCAGCGATCCGCGTCCCACAACTCGATGCGGTCCACGTTGCCGGCAACGACGACCTTGCCGGCCAGGCCCGCGTGGTCGCGGTACGCCTGCGGCAGGTTGACGCGCCCGGACTTGTCGACGTTCGACTCGACCGCGCGGGTGGCGAAGAAGCGGCGCACCTTCGCGTACTTCGGGTCGAAGTCCGAGCCTTCGAGCACGTCGGCGAGGAACTCGCGGTACGAGTCCGCCGGGTGCACGTACAGGCAGCCCTCGAAGCCGCGTGAGATGACGACCTTCTCGCCCAGTTCGATGCGGAACCTCGCGGGCACGGAGACGCGGCCGACCCGATCGAGCGTGTGCTCGTACTCACCCAGGAACATGCCGCGTCCCTCCCCCGCCTCATTCCAACGGACCCCGGAACGGGGCCACTGCTGCCATCCGGGCGCGATTCTACGCCAATACATCCCAATATGGCAACTGGCTAGCCCAAATCACGCCAACGACCACCATCGAGGGTGTTCGGCCATGCCAACGGGCGCCGTCGGAGGATGCCCCGTGAACCGCCGACGGGCGCGTCGCGTCTGAAGCGGTGTCAGGTCGTTCGCTGCGCACCTTGAGAACGGGATACGGGACACGGAAGCGGCGCGGTCGTCCCAGGAGGCCACCGGTGCGGTTGCCGCGCGTCGGACGGTGCGCGTAGAATCGGCGGCGGAACGATCAGGGGACTCACTGGAGGTGACCGGACCGAGATGACTC
>VAUM01000141.1 GCA_005774595.1 Actinomycetota bacterium | reverse complement strand
CAGCTCACCGCGTCGCTCGAGATCCTCGAGGTCAAAGGCCAGCGCGTGGCGGTGGCGCCCGCCACCGTCGAGGAGTACGTGGACTCGGCGAGCGTGGTCGCGCACCACATCGTCGAGGACCTCGGGCACCGGGTCGCGTTCGCGATCGTGCGCATGGGCGACCGCACGCACGTGGTCGGGCGGTCCAGGATCGCCGAGGTGGACGTGGGCGCGGTGCTCACGCGGCTGGGCGGCGGCGGTCACCCGCAGGCCGCATCCGCCGCGCTCAAGGACGTCACGCCCGAGGAGGCGGCGAAGGCGCTCACCGAGGCGCTCGAGGCCGAGTTGCGCCCGCCCGTGACGGCGGCCGACATCATGTCCGCCCCGGTCCGCACGGTCACGCCGGAGCAGACGATGCGCGAGGCGGCCGAGATCATGGGCCGCTGGGGGCACGGCGGGCTTCCCGTGGTCGAGAAGGGGAGGATCGCGGGCCTGGTGACGCGCAAGGACGTCGACAAGGCGGTCCGCCACCGCCTCGACCACGCGCCCGTCTCCGGCTTCATGGCGCGCGACATCGTCACCGTCACGCCCGACATGGGGCTCGCGGACCTCGAGCGGCTGCTCGCTCGCGAGGGCATCGGCCGCGTGCCGGTCCTCGAGGGCAGGCGCGTGGCCGGGATCGTCACGCGCAAGGACCTCCTGCGCGCCGAGCACGGCGAGCACTACCTCGACCGCGCCGTGCCGACCGCGCGGGCCGAGTCGTCGCGGCGCTTCCTGCAGTCGGTCGACTCGCTCCTGCCCGCGGACGTGCGCGACGCGCTGCGCGCGATCGGGGCGCTGGCCGAGACGCGGGGCCTGCGCGCCCACGTGGTCGGCGGGTTCGTGCGCGACATGCTCCTTGGACGGCGCAACCTCGACGTGGACGTGGTCGTCGAGGGCGACGGCGTCGCATTCGCCGAGGAGGCCGCCGCCAGGCTCGGCGGGCGCGTGAAGGTGCACCGAAGGTTCGGCACCGCGGTGCTCGTGCTGTCCAAGACGCTGCACGTCGACATCACGAGCGCGCGCAGCGAGTACTACACGCGCCCCGGCGCTCTGCCAACCGTGGAGCGCTCGTCGCTTCGGCAGGACCTCTTCCGGCGCGACTTCACGATCAACGCGATGGCGGTCGAGCTCGACCCGGCCACGTTCGGCCAGGTCACGGATCCTTTCGGCGGCCTGCGGGACCTCGAGCGCGGTGTGGTGCGGGTGCTGCACTCGCTGTCGTTCGTCGAGGACCCCACCCGCGTGCTGCGGTGCGCGCGCTTCGCCGAGCGCTACGGCTTCGACGTCGAGCCGACCACGCTTCAGCTCGCCCGCGAGGCGATCGAGATGCGGATGCTCGACGAGGTGTCGGGCGCGCGCCTGCGCGAGGAGATGCTCGACATCCTCGACGAGGACGGCTGCGCGAAGGCGCTCGAGCGCCTCGACACGCTCGGGGCGATGGCGCTGCTCGTTCCTGAGGGCTGCGCGCCGGCGGCCGCAGTGAAGACGGTCGGGGCGACCGAGCGCGCGCTGAAGCGCCTCGCGCCGCTGATGGGCCGGGTCCCGCGCAGGCGCACCACGCTGGCGGTGGCCGTGACGCACGGAGCCACGCGCGCCGCCGCGGAGCGCTGGCTGCGCTCCTTGCGCTTCGGCCGCGAGTACGGCGAGGGCGTGCTCGTCGCCGCCGAGCGGGGCGGCGCGGCGCTGCGCTCGCTGTCGGACCGGCGGGGGATGCGCGACAGCCGCCTGCGCGCGGCGCTGCACGCGATGCCTGCCGAGACGCTCGTCTACCTGTGGGCCGTCGGGGGCAAGCCCGCGCGCGAGCGCATCGAGCGCTACCTGCGCGTCGTCGCGCCGGTGAAGGCCGCCGTGACCGGCGACGACCTGCTCGCGCTCGGCTACCGTCCGTCCGCGGCCTTCGCTGGTATACTCGCGCAGGCCCTGGCCGACCGGCTGGACGGACGAGCCGTGGGCCGCACCGCCGAGCTCGCGAACCTCAAGCGCATCGCCGAGCGCACACTCGGCCGCCCCTCCTAGCGAAGGACCGCATCCGCGTGATCGACCTGCTCGAGAAGTTCGGGGTATTCCTGCTGCTCGTGCCCGCCATCGTGCTGCACGAGGTGAGCCACGGCTACGTCGCGTACTTGCTCGGCGACCCGACGGCCAAGAACGCCGGCCGCCTGTCGCTGAACCCGCTCAAGCACGTCGACCCGTTCGGGACGGTCATCCTCCCGCTGCTGATGACGCTGATGTTCGGGTTCGGCATCGGGTACGCCAAGCCCGTGCCCGTCAACCCGATGTACTTCGCCGACCGCCGTCGCGGGATGTTCTTCACCGGCATCGCCGGGCCCGCGACCAACCTCGCGCTCGCGGTCGCCGCCGGTCTGGCGTTCCGCGCCGGGCAGTTCCCGGCAGCGCTGCTCGGGGAGGACATCGGCGGCTTCGTGCTCCTGGCCATCTACGACTTCGCGATGGTCAACCTCGTGCTGATGGCGTTCAACCTCATCCCGCTGCCGCCGCTCGACGGCTCGCGCGTGCTGCCGCTGTTCCTGTCGGACCGCGCGATGCGGACCTACGCGCAGTGGGAGCGGTACGGTTTCCTCATCCTGTTCGGGCTGCTCTTCTTCGCGCCGCGGTTCCTCGGGTTCGATCCGCTGCACGTGTACATGGAGTGGACCGTCGTGCCGCTGATGAGGCTGCTCACGGGTGTGGCCGCGTAGGTCTCAACGAGAGGGGAGTCGTGTCGATGACACAGGCCGAGGAGAACGCGACCGTCGAGGACGTGCCGGCGCCGGCGGAGCCGGGGGCCGTGGCCGGGCCGAAGCCGGTCAAGGACCGGGTCGCGCGTCGCTGGCTGGTCGTGCTGACGGTCTTGGTGGCGCTGTTGCTGGCCGCGCAGTGCTGCGGTGTCGCGTCGATCGTGGTGGACTACGGCTTCTTCGACGAGATGATGCGCAGTCAGGACGAGAGCAGCGATGAGTCGGCGAGCATCGAGCGCGACATCCGGACGGCGTACGGGACCGACGTCGAGTCGGTCAGCGTGCGGAGCGTGAAGGTCTCGTACGGCGCGCCGTTCCCGTTCTCGATGGCCGACGGGTCAAACGAGCGGGCGTACGCGGTCGAATACCGCATCCGAGGCATCGACGTGACTTGCGCGAACGTCATGCCCGACGCCTCGATGGGCATGCCCGTGCCCGGACTGGTGCCTCCGAAGAGCGCGATGTCGGACCGCATGGAAGCCGCGCAGTTCAAGGTCCTGCTCGCGGCGTACGGCAAGGTGTCCGACGCGCCGTTCGGCGGCTTGGCTCGCTACACGTCTGACTCCATGATGATGGACAGCGGGTCCCTGCCGGCCACGCTGACGATCGGCGACGAGGGCTACGCGACGTCGAGGCTGTGGTCCGTGGTCGAGGGCCGACACGTCGAGGGCGATTCGTTCGACGCCGGCGGGGATGTCGGCGTGCAGGCGGCGATCTTCTACGAGGATCCGGAAGCCGGCACCTTCGAGTACCTCGGCACCGAGCCATACCAGGGGTTCATCGGCTGGTGAGGCGCCGCCCGCACCCTGCGCTATCATGAACCGCACCCGACCCCGCCTGAGGAGCCTCGTTTCGGCATGACACGCAAGCGCATACTCACCGGCTACCGCCCCACGGGCAAGCTCCACCTCGGCCACTGGTTCGGCAACCTGCAGAACATGCTGGCGTTCCAGGACGAGTACGACGCGTACTACTTCGTCGCCGACTGGCACGCGATGACCTCGATGTGGGCCGACACGCACGAGATCCGGCGCTTCACGGAAGAGCAGGTCCTCGACTGGCTGGCGGCCGGCCTCGACCCGGAGAAGTGCACCATCTACCGCCAGTCCGACGTGCCCGAGGTCGCCGAGCTCACGCTGTACTTCTCGATGGTCACGCCGATGCCGTGGCTCGAGCGCGTGCCGTCCTACAAGGAGCAGCGCGAGCAGATCACCGACAAGGATCTGGGCAACGTCGGGTTCTTCCTCTACCCGCTGCTGCAGGCCGCCGACATCGCCATCGTGCTGGCCGACGCAGTGCCGGTGGGCGAGGACCAGCTGCCGCACCTCGAACTGACGCGCGAGGTCGTGCGGCGGTTCAACTCGGCGTACGGAGGCGGCGCCGACGGCACCGGCTACCTCGTCGAGCCGCAGGCCATCGTGCCCAAGGAGGGCGCGCGCGTGCCGGGCACCGACGGCCGGAAGATGAGCAAGTCGTACGGCAACGCCATCTACATCGCGGACACGCCCGAGGAGATCACCGCGAAGGTGCACGCGATGGTCACGGACCCGGCACGCAAGCTCAAGACCGACCCTGGTGACCCGGACATCTGCCCGCTGCACGCCATCCACAAGCTCGTGTCGCCCGACGCGGCCGAGATAGCGCAGTGGGACGCGTGCTGCCGGATCGCTGAGTGCGGCTGTGTGGCACACAAGACCAAGATGGCCGAGGACCTCGTGGTGTACCTCGCGGACTTCCGCGGGAGGCGTGAAGCGCTGGCCGCGAGGCCCGGCTACGCGTGGGAGGTGCTCGAGGCCGGCGCCGCCAAGGCGCGCCCGGTCACGCGTGGCGTGGTCGACGAGTGCCGCCGTCTCGTGCATGTCGAGCGCGACGAGTAGGACGGCCCGCAGGCGATGGCGTACAAGGTCTCGGT
>VAUM01000140.1 GCA_005774595.1 Actinomycetota bacterium | reverse complement strand
GTCCACGGCCGCGCTCGTGGACGCGGCGCGCGGCGGGGACGCCGACGCGGTGCGAGCGGCGCTCGCGGGCGTCGCGCCGGGGTACCGGGCGGGGTAGGCGCTACCGTCCTGCGCGCCGGTGTGCGTCCAGGAAGGCGTCCCGGTCGATCCCGGCGAGCGTGCATGCGGTCCTCAGGGTCGCGCCCTTGATGTGACGGTGGTTCGGGATCGTGATGCCGGTCATCGATCCGTCAGGGAGCGTGCCCCGCAGCGAGATGTGGCTGCCGGTCCTCACGACCTCGAAGCCCAGGTGGCGCAGCGTTCCGATCACCCGCGCGCGGAGCGTCGCGCGGCCACGCGGTCACGGGGTCGTGACGGTGTCCTCGACCATGAACGCGTCCAGCGGTTCCGGTTCCTCGAGTACCTGCGCGCCGAACGTGTCGACGTGGAATCGCAACGCGGAGCGGGCGTCCGCGAGTGCGGCATCGGCGGACTCCCCCTGGCCGACTACTGCGCCACTCACCCCGAGCGGGAACGCGACGAAGCCGTCGGCGTGCTGTTCCGCCACGAATCTGACCTTGTGCAGCATCGCAGCGTCCATCTCCCGGCGACGGCGCGAGTATAGCACCGGCCCTTCCACCTCCCCCCGACGGACACGGTCGCACACGCGTCCAAACGGACTCGAACCGATCTCCGAACGGGCAGGTCCGAACCACCCCGCAGCGCCGCGTCTCGCCCGAACACCCGTTCGTCTGCCGCGTCTCGCGCGTGGGTCGTCCACAAGCGGCCGTTCGTCGCGTCATGCGAGCACCGCTCGTCGCAAGCCGCACCCATCATGTCGGGGTCTGGTGCTATGCTGGCCACGACATCTTGTGCATCACGCCCGCAACCGCAACTTCCCGGGGGAGAGTCGCGCATCGTGCCTGAAGACCGCATCAGGACCTCCGACGTCGAACACCTGCTCGATGCGTTCCGGGCGCTGCACACGCCCGACGAGGTCTACGCGTTCCTGCAGGACGTTGCCACTCCCAAGGAGATCCACGACCTCGCGCAGCGCCTCGCCGTAGCGCGCATGCTCGCCGCCGGCGCCCACTACACCGACATCCAGGAGGCGACCGGCGCGTCGGCCACCACGATCGCCCGCGTCAACCGCTCGCTCAACTACGGCGCCGACGGTTACCGCACCGCTCTCTCCCGCACGACCGGTCTTCCGGAGTAGCACGATGCCGTTCGTCCACCTGCACACCCATTCCGAGTATTCGCTGCTCGACGGCCACGCCAAGATCGACCGCCTCCTCGACCGCGCGCACGAGCTCGACATGCCCGCGCTCGCGCTCACGGACCACGGGGTCATGTTCGGCGCCGTCGAGTTCTACAAGGCCGCGACCAAGCCCGACGCCAAGCGCACGAGAGTCGACCGCGGCCCCATCAAGCCGATCGTCGGCTGCGAGATCTACTTCACGCCCGAGTCGCGCGCCAAGCGCGGCGTCAAGCCCGCGCTCTACCACCTGCTGCTGCTCGCCAAGAACGAGACCGGCTACCGCAACCTCATGCGCATGGTCTCGTCGGCGGGCACCGACGGCTTCTACTACAAGCCGCAGGTCGACGAGGCGCTGCTGCGCGAGCACTCGGAAGGGCTCATCGCCACCTCGGCGTGCATGAGCGGCGTCGTCAGCAAGTCCATCGAGATCGGCTCGCCGGAAGAGGCCCGCCGCTGGGCGGAGCTGTACGCGTCGATCTTCCCCGAGGGCGACTTCTACCTCGAGATCCAGCACCAAGGCATCACCACCGACAACGGCGTCCGCCAAGCGGAGATCACGGCCGCCATCGCCGACCTCGGGCGCGAGATGGGCCTGCCACTCGTGGCCACCAACGACATCCACTACGTTCAGCAGAGCGAGGCCATCGCGCAGGACATGCTCGTGTGCATCCAGACCGGCAAGGTGCTCGACTC
This sequence comes from Actinomycetota bacterium, assembly GCA_005774595.1. Classification (NCBI taxonomy): domain Bacteria; kingdom Bacillati; phylum Actinomycetota; species Actinomycetota bacterium. Next base: position 2,740 of record VAUM01000140.1, on the reverse strand, counting down.
CACGGAGCGGATGCGGTTCTCCTCGGACCAGTTCTTCATGAAGTCGGCCGAGGAGATGGCCGCCGCGTTGCCCGAGTACCCGGAAGCGCTGGTCGCCACGGTCGAGATCGCCGAGCGGTGCGAGTTGGAGCTCGAGTTCGACCGCATCATCCTGCCGGTGTTCGAGGTGCCGAAAGGCAAGAGCGAGGACGAGCACCTGCGCGAGGAGTGCCTCGCCGGCTTGCGCGAGCGCTACGGCGACCCGCTGCCGCCCGAGGTGCTCGAGCGGCTCGACACCGAACTCGCCGTCATAGCCGAGAAGGGGCTGGCCGCCTACTTCCTCATCGTCGCGGAGTTCGTGGGGTGGGCCAAGGAGCACGGCATCGGTGTCGGGCCGGGCCGCGGCTCGGCCGCCGGCTCGATCATCAGCTACTCGCTCGGCATCACCGACCTCGACCCGCTCGAGAACGGCCTGCTGTTCGAGCGCTTCCTCAACCCCGAGCGCACCGAGATGCCCGACATCGACATCGACTTCGACGACGAGCGCCGCGGCGACGTCATCGACCACGTCCGCGAGATCTACGGCGACGACCGCGTCGCGCAGGTCGTGACGTTCTCGACGATGAAGGCGCGCGCGGCGGTGCGTGACGCCGGGCGCGTGCTCGGCTACCCGTTCGGCGTGCCCGACAAGGTCGCCAAGCAGATCCAGGAGGGCCCCGAGGCGACGATCGCGGGCTCACTGAAGGCCAACACGGAGCTGCGTGCCGAGTACGAGGCGGGCGGCGACACCACCCGCATCCTCGACGCGGCGCTTGCGCTGGAGGGCACGGTGCGCGGCGAGGGTGTCCATGCGGCCGCCGTCGTCATCTGCCGCGACCCGCTGTGCGAGTACACGCCGACCAAGTTCGACACCAAGGGCGGCGCGGTCATCACGCAGTACGAGGGCACGGTCGTGGCGGACCTCGGCCTGCTCAAGATGGACTTCCTCGGCCTGCGCACGCTCACCGTCATCGCCAAGGCCGCCGAGGCGGTGCGCGATGGCCTCGGCATCGAGCTCGACATGTCCAAGATCCCGATGGACGATGCGGACACGTTCGCGCTGCTACAGCGCGCCGACACCGACGGCGTCTTCCAGCTCGAGTCGACCGGCATGAAGCGCGTGCTGCGCGACCTGAAGCCGACCTGCTTCGCCGACATCGTCGCGGTGGTCGCGCTGTTCCGCCCGGGGCCGATGGACTCGATCCCGGACTTCGTGGCCCGCAAGCACGGGCGCGCGCAGATCAGCTACTACGACGACCGCCTGAAGCCGATCCTCGAGGAGACGTACGGCGCCATCGTCTACCAGGAGCAGGCGATGCGCATCGCCATGACGATGGGCGGCTTCTCGGCGGCCAAGGCCGACAAGCTGCGCAAGGGCATGGGCAAGAAGATCATGGAGATCGTCGACGCGCTCGAGCCCGAGTTCATGACGGGCGCCGCGGAGCGCGGGTATGACAAGCGGATCGCCGAGCGCGTCTGGGCCGACATGCGGAAGTTCGGCGAGTACGCGTTCAACAAGAGCCACGCGGCCGCCTACGCGAAGGTCTCGTACCAGACGGCGTACCTGAAGGCCCACTGGCCGCTGCACTACATGGCCGCGGTGCTCACGAGCTACACCGGCCGCACCGACGACATCGTGCGCTACATCGCGGCGTGCAAGCGCGCCGGCATCCAGGTCCTGTCGCCGGACGTGAACTCGTCGGGCAAGCACTTCACGGTGGTCGGCGATGCGATCCGGTTCGGCCTGGCGGGCATCCGCAACGTCGGCGAGGGCATGGTCGACGCGGTGGTCGCGGCGCGGCGTGACGGCGGGCCGTTCGCCTCGCTGCACGACTTCCTCGCGCGTGTGGACCTCGTCAACACGGCCATCAACAAGAAGACGGTCGAGGCGCTCATCAAGGCGGGCGCGTTCGACACCACCGGCTACACCCGGCGCCAGCTCATGGGCTTCCTCGACGAAGGCCTGCTCGAGGCCTCGGTCAACCGCCAGCGCGACGAGGCCAACGGCCAGGAATCGCTGTTCGGCGACGACGACGTCGACCACGGTTTCACCGAGCACGTGCCGGATCCGACGGGCGTCGAGTGGGACGAGCGCATGAAGCTGTCGTTCGAGAAGGACATGCTCGGCATCTACGTGTCGGGACATCCGCTCGCCGACATCGCGGAACTGATCGAGTCGGCGCGGTCGCTGTCGCTCGGCGACCAGGACTCGTTCCGCGACGGCACGAGCGGCTGGTTCGCCGGCATCGTCGCGTCGGTGGACAAGCGTTCGACGAAGCAAGGCCAGCTGATGGCGACCTTCGTGCTCGAGGACACGGACGCGTCGATGGAGGCCGTGCTCTTCCCGAACGTCTACGACAAGGTCCGCGACGACGTGGTCGTGGACGCGATCGTGCGGCTGAAGGCGAAGATCGAGGTCTCCGACCGCGGCCGCAAGCTCATCGTGCTCGAGGTCGAGCCGCTCGTGGACGGCGAGTTCGTGGCGCCGCCCAAGGTGCTCACCATCACGGCGAGCGCGGACGCGCTGTCCAACGGCACGAGCGCCAAGCTCAAGGCCATCCTCGAGCAGTACCCGGGCCGGGATGAGATCCGCGTGGTCGTGCAGGGTCCCGAGAAGGCGCGCACGCTGCGGATGCCGGAGGGCGTGGACGCGAGCGCCGCCGGGCTGCACGCCGCGATCAAGGCGCTGCTGGGGGCGGACGCCGTCCGCGAGGTGTAGGGG
>VAUM01000139.1 GCA_005774595.1 Actinomycetota bacterium | reverse complement strand
TCGTCGTGCTGCTCGTCCCGTGTCTGGCGTGTGCCGGGCTCACGGCGTGGTCGGCAGCGACGGGCGGCACGATCGACCTCGGCGAGGTCACCGTCACCGAAGGCAGCCCGCTCGAGAAGGCGATGGCGCCGATCATCGAGGACGCGATCTCGGCCTTCTTCCCGTTCGGCGACGAGGACGGCTCGGGGGACGAGTCGGAGTAGGCCGACCCGCCTCGGCACGGCCGACCCGTAAGCGCGCGGGCTACGGGCGCGCTCTTGGCGTATCCTGTCAGGAACGGCCGCACGGCCGCATCCGCTGCCAAGGGGAGGCGTCGATGCACATTCGAGCCCGCTGGTCCCGTCTCGCGTCCGTCGCTGTCGCGTCCGCGCTTGTCATCGGGCTCGTGCCCGGGCCGGTGGGCGCCTCGGCTGCGCCGCCGACCCCTGCCTCGATGGCGGTGTACTCACGGCTCGCCGCGCAGCGCGCACCGCGCGGAGCCAGGGCGATCGTGCGCCCGTCCGAACGTGCGGTGGTGGACTGGGCGCCCGGGGTTCCCGCCGAGCAGCGGGCGGCTGCAGCGGCCCGGCTCGGGTTCAAGGTCGTGCGGGATTCGTCTGCGATGGGGCGCGCGCTCGTCGAGCCGCCGGCGGGCATGTCTCCGGCCGACCTGGCCTCCGAACTGAAGCGCATCGGGCTGGCGACGGATGCGCGCGCGGAGCGGGTCTACACCGCCGGCAGCCTGCCGAGCGACCCGCTCTTCCCTCAGCAGTGGGCGCTGTACAACACCGGTCAGGATGGCGGCACGCCCGACGCCGACATCGACGCGACCGACGCCTGGAGCCGGGGGGCCGGGTCGGATTCGGTGGTGGTGGCGGTCGTCGACACGGGGATCCAGATCGAGCATCCCGACCTGGCGTCGCGGATATGGGCCAACCCTGGTGAGATACCCGGCAACGGGGTCGATGACGACCACAACGGCTACGTGGACGACTACCACGGCTTCGACTTCTCCGCGTACGACGAGACCGTCTTCGACGAGGCCGACGGCGACCAGCACGGCACCCATGTCGCCGGCATCATCGGGGCCGAGGGTGACAACGGCATCGGCATCACCGGCGTGAACCGCGGCGGCGTCACGATCATGCCGGTGAAGTTCCTCGGTCCGTGGGGCGGCGGCGAGTACGAGGGCGCGGAGGCGATCCGCTACGCCGTCGACAACGGCGCCGACGTCATCAACTGCTCGTGGGGCGGGGGCACGTCCGAGATCATCGGCGAGGCTCTGGACTACGCAGCTTCGAAGGGCGTCCTCGTGGTCTGCGCCGCTGGGAACTGGGGCACGGACATCGATCAGCCGGACTGGGAGACCTATCCGGTCGGCCACGACTCCACCAACGTCGTCGGCGTCGCCGCGACCGACCGCGATGACGAGATCGCGGCGTTCTCGAACTACGGCGCGGAGAACGTCGACTTGGCCGCGCCCGGCGTGGACGTGACATCGACATTGCCGCTCGGCACCTCTGCGCTGCTCGTGGACTGCGCGCCGTATCGGGTCGCCGTCATGGGCGTGGCAGTCGAGGCGCTGGAGCCGACCACGACCCGGCGAGCGATCGTCGATCGCACGGCGGCCGCGCTCGCGCCGGACACCTGGCCGGTGCTGATCGTCGACGACAGCTACTCGATGATGACATCCGAGACCCCTGGCGCTCGCGCGGCCACGTGGACCGCCGACCTGACCGCCGCGGGCTTCACGTCGATCACCACCTGGGACTGCGGGACGCAGGGCACGCCCACCGCGGCCGCCATGCACGGCAAGATGGTCGTCTGGTTCACCGGTGCGGACGCGTGGGGTTGGTTCGACCAGGATGAGATGCTCGACGCGGACGACCGTGCCGCGATCGGCACGTTCCTCGACAACGGCGGCCGACTGCTGCTCTCCAGCGGTGAGGCCGTCTCGGAGCTGTCGCTGTACGGCTTCGATCCCGAGTGGTGCGAGCAGTACCTGCACTGCTACGGCGTCGACTACGACACGTGGACCTACGACTTCCACGGGACCGGCATCCTCGACGGGCTCGAAGCCGGACTGCCGGCCGCGTATCGCGAGTGGCTGACGTGGCCGTGGCCGTGCGGTTCTGACGTCATCGCGCCGGCGGATGGCCACGCGACGCCGATCGGCGGGTTCGGCCTCTACGCGCCGCTGTCGGGCACCTCGATGGCGGCCCCGCACGTCACCGGCGCAGCTGCGCTGCTGATGGCCCAGATGCCGGCCGCCTCGGCCGACGAGATCAAGGCGCGCCTGGAGAACACCGTCGACGTCCTGCCGGGCCTGGACGGCAAGGTCGGCTCCGGCGGACGGCTCAACATCGACCGGGCGGCGGGCACGTTCCCCGGCCGGCCGGTCGTGACCGCCCCAGCGAAGGGCGCGAGCCTGGCGGCGGGGGCGGACGTCCCGGTCCGCTGGGCGATGCCGATCGCGTCGGCACCGGGAGCGACGTTCACAGCCGAGTACGGTCTGCCATACGTCGCGGAGGAGCACGACTTCGAGGGGGGCACGCTCGCGGGGTTCTCGACGCCCGCCGGCGCGGTGTCGTGGACGGTCACGTCGACCGCGCACGACGGCTCGTGGGCCGCGAGGAGCGGTCCGGTGGCGTCTCCCTCCGGCGGCGAGGCCACGAGCACCCTGCAGTGGGACGTCACGGTGCCTGACGGCGGCGGCACGATGTCCTTCTGGTACTGGTGGGACGCGGACTGGTTCTTCACGTGGGCCGTCGTCGAGGTCGACGGCATCTGGCAGTGGGCCGCGTGGGACCTGAACACCGATTGGCAGAAGGCCGAGGTCCCGCTGTCTGCCGGGTCGCACACCGTGCGATTCATCTTCCTCGAGTACGCGATGGACACGACCGACGGCCGCGACGGGTTCGGTATCGACGACCTGCGCCTCGAGGCGCATGCCTTCTCACCGATCGGTTCGGCTCCGGCGGGTTCCGCGAACATCACCTGGACCGTTCCGGTGGCCGACACGGCCGACGCGTGGGTGAGGGTGCGCTCCAACCTCAACGGCGTCAACTCCGCCTGGGGCTACTCCAAGGGGATCGGCATCCGCAGCGACTTCTCGGCACCGGCCGCGCCGATGCTTCTGACGGCCGTGCCGGGGACCGACGGCGACGTGGCGCTGAGCTGGATCGACCCGGTCGACCTGGACTTCGACCACACGCGCGTCCTGCGTCGCGTGGGCACGCCGCCCGCGAGCGCGGAGGACGCGAGCGCGACCGTCGTCTACGAAGGCGACGGAGGATCCGCCGACGATTCGGGGATGAGGACCGGCGACGTGGCCTACTACGCAGCGTACGCGCTCGACGCCGCAGGCAACGTGTCGGTCGCGGCGACGACGTCGGCGGCGATCGTCGACTCCGTCGGCCCGGGGTCCGTTCGCGAGCTGGCCGCTCGCATGGACGATGGCGCGCCGCTCGTGCAGTGGATGAACCCTGTGCCCGGCACCTACAGCTCCGTGCGCGTCTTGCGTACGAGCGGGACGACGATCACCGGCCCGGACGACCCGGCTGCCGTCGCGGTCTACGACGGCCCGGCGGCGTTCTGCCGCGACTACGCGCTGACCACGCTGGCGACGGAGACCGTCGCGCACTACCTCGTCTGTGCCTACGATCCCAGCGGCAACCGCTCGACGCCGGCGACCGTCTCGCTGATGGTCGACACGCGCGCGCCGCGCGGCCGCATCGACATCGAGGGCGGCGCGGAGACGGTGACCCGCTGGCAGGACGTCTCCATATCGGTGACCGCGGTGCGCGCGGTCGACATGCGCTTCGATATCGGTCGCGGATGGGGTGCATGGGAACCCTTCGCCGAGGAGGCGGTCATCGATCTGTGGCCGATCGAGGGCCCCCAGACCGTTCGCGCGCAGTTCCGCGACTTCAACGGCGTGACCAGCGAGGCTTCCGACGGCATCTACGTCAACCTGGGGCCGCCCTCGGTGCCCACGAGCCTGACAGCCGAGACCTCGGTCGAGGGCGTGCTGCTGCAGTGGAACCGGGTCGAGGCGGGCGACCTGGAGGGCTACGCCATCTACACGGCACCGGCCAAGACCGGGCCGTGGGAGGAGCACGACTTCGCTCCCTCGTTCGACTGGTTCGAACTCCCCGGTCCCGGCATCCTCGGAGGTGACGCGCCCGGCGATATCCCGCCGGACGAGCCGCCGTTCGTGGAGAGGGTGACCTGGGCCGTGTCCGGTCTGGAGCCCGGGGCCGAGTGCTGGTTCCGCGTGACGGCCGTCGATCGCGACGGCTTCGAGAGCGCGCCGTCCGACACCGCGAGCGCCACCGCCGGCGAAGGCCCGGGTCGCGTCGCGGGCGACGACCGCTTCCACACCGCCTGCGCCATCTCCGAGGAGCACTTCGCGGAGGCCACGTCCGTGGTGATCGCGAACGGACTGACCTGGCCCGACGCGCTGTCCGCGTCGGCGCTGGCCGGTGCGCTCGACGGCCCGGTGCTGCTCACCATGCCCGACGCGCTGCCCGAGGTCGTGGCCGACGAGATCGCGCGCCTCGGCGCTTCCGAGGCGGTCGTCGTCGGCGGGGTCGGCGCGGTCTCCGAAGGCGTGGCCGATGCTCTGGAGACGGAGGGCCTCACGGTCACCCGGATCGCGGGCGCCGACCGCTACGCGACCGCGGCCGAGGTGGCCAAGGCCGCAGTGACGGAGGACCCGGCCGCGTTCACCGGCGA
>VAUM01000138.1 GCA_005774595.1 Actinomycetota bacterium | reverse complement strand
CTACGGGATCACGCGCCACGACGCGGCGCTCTTGTCCGAGGATGCCGAGCTCGCGGGGTTCCTCGAGGCCGCCGTCACGATCGCCGGCGCAGGGCGGGCCCAGGCGGTCGCGAACGTCATGAACAACGACCTCGCCGCGCACCTGAACGCCGAGGGCGTGACGGTCACGGAGTCGCGACTCGTCCCTGCGATGGTCGCCGAGCTGGTCGCGCTCGTCGAGGACGGCACCATCTCGTCGAAGCAGGCCAAGGAGGTCTTCTCCGAGATGGCGGCCACCGGCGATGCGCCCGGCGCGATCGTCGAGCTGAAGGGCATGCGGCAGGTCAGCGACGCCGGCGCGATCGAGGCGGTCGCCGACGCGGTGCTCGCTGCGAACCCCGACGAGGTCGACGCGTACCGGGGCGGGAAGACCGGCCTGATCGGGTTCTTCGTCGGCCAGGTCATGCGCGAGATGGGCGGACAGGGCAACCCGCAGGTCGTCAACGAGGTGCTCGCCCGCAAGCTCGGCGGATAGGCGCGGCTTCCGCGCACGGCGGGCGGCCGCTTGTCGCGGCGCATCCGCAGTCCGTCCCTCGCGCACGCGCACTCATCTGTAAGATTCAAGCGGGCCGTTGTGACGGCCGATACATTCGTAGATGCCGAGGGCGTCTCTGAAGCGCTCCCGGGTCTGCGCCTGTCCGGAGGCGATGTGAAGCGCACGGGCCTGACGTTGGCGACACTCGCCGTGGGAGCGATCGCTCTCGCGGCGGGCGTTGTCGCCTCGGTTGGCCCCGCGCAGGCGCTCACGGGCTACGGCTACGTGACCGGGTGGGGCACGCTCGGTAGCGCCAACGGCCAGTTCAACGGACCGCTCGGCGTCGAGGTCGACTCGGCGGGCAACGTGTGGGTCGCCGACTCGGGAAACAACCGACTGCAGAAGTTCACCTCGCTCGATGCGAGCCCCGCGCACTCGTACGTGACGAAGGTGGCGACCGTCACCGGCGCCACGATCCCGACCCTGAGCGGTCCGCGCGACGTCGCGTTCGACACCGCGGGCAACCTCTGGATCGCCGACACGGGCCACGACGCGATGCTCGAGCTGAACTCCTCGCTCGCGTTCGTGGACGAGATCGACTCCGGGTGGACCAAGGGCGACCCGCTCCTGCCGTCCGGGCTCGCGTACGCGAACACCGCGCTGTTCGAGGCGGACTACGGCAGCGGCAAGGTGCAGAAGTACACCTACACGCCGCTGAAGTACTCGAACGCCAAGACCAGTCCTCTGCTCACGTCGCCGTGGGGCATCACATTCGGGCCCGGCGGGACGTACTGCTACGTGAGCAGCGGTGCCACGAACCACAACGTGGTGCGCTTCACCTACTCCGGCGGCAAGCTCGGCTCGGCGCGCACGATCGCCGGGGCCACTGCGGCAGGCACCGCCGACGGCCGCTTCAACGGCCCGCGCGGCGTGGTCGTCTACCAGGGCAGGCTGCTGGTCGCCGACTACGGCAACGATCGCGTCCAGGCGTTCGACGCCACCACCGGCGCGTTCATCACCAAGTTCGGGACCTCCGGGTCGGGGCCCGGCCAGCTTGACGGACCGGTGGGGCTCGCGGTCGACGCTGCCGGGCGCGTCTACGTGGCAGACTCGCTCAACAACCGCATCCAGGTGTTCTTCGCCGACTGGGTCTCGCCGGTCACCACGGCGACCGGCGTGCCGTCGGGATGGTCCACGGCGACGCCGGTGAACGTCTCGCTCGTCGCGACGGATCCCGCGCCCGGCGCCTCCGGGATCCTCGGCACGCGCTACATCCTGAACGGCTCCGCGGCGGCCACCTACACGGCGACGCTCACGATCTCGGCCGAGGGCACGAGCGTCCTGCGGTACTGGTCGATCGACAACGCCGGGAACGTCGAGTCCACGAAGACCGCGACGATCACGATCGACAGCGTGGCGCCCACGACCACGTCGGACGCGCCGGCGGCGTGGCAGACGTCGCCCGTGAACGTGACGCTGACCGCGACCGACGCGGCGAGCGGCATCTACGCCACGCGCTACCGCCTCGCCTCGGGGGGTACGACCGGCGCCGTGACGACCTACACCGCGCCGGTAAACGTCAGCGCCGAGGGCACGAACACGCTCGAGTACTGGTCGGTGGACGTGGCCGGCAACCGCGAGGTGACCAGGACCGCCACGCTGCGTCTGGACCTCTCCGCGCCTATCAGCACGGCGTCGGTGCCCGCGACGTGGCAGCCGTCCACGCCGGTGACCGTGACGATGAGCGCTACCGACGCAACGAGCGGCGTGTACGCGCTCTACTACGCGCTCGACGGCGGGCCCGTGACCACGTACACCGCGCCGTTCCAGGTCTCCGCCGAGGGGGCCACCAGGATCGAGCACTTCGCGGTGGACGTGGCCGGCAACCGCGAGGCCACGAAGACCGCGTACGCGCGCATCGACCTCACGCCCCCGACGGGCACGATGGTGCTCAACAACGGCGATCTGTACACGGCGACCACGACGGTCTTCCTCGACTCGGCCATCTCGGACATCTCACCGCTCGAGATGAGGATCGGCTCGGGGCCGTGGATCCCGTACGCGTCGACCGTGACGACCGTGGTGCCGAGCGGCAACGGCACGAAGACGGTGAGCGTGACGTACCGCGATTCGGCCGGTTGGACGCTGTCGCTTGCCGATGACATCGTCTTCGACGTGGCCGCGCCGTCGGGCACGATGGTGGTGAGCGGGAACGCCTCGTACACGGGCACGGTGGCCGTCACGGTCGACTCGACCGTCACGAACGCGACCTCGATGTCGGTCGATCCCGGCAGCGGCGTCTTCGGCAGCTGGATCGCGACGGCGTCGTCGATCGCCACGGAGCTGCCGGCGGGTGACGGCCTCAAGACCGTGTACGTCCGGTTCGTCAACTCCGGCGGGTTGATCGTCACGCTCGAGGACACGATCACCCTCGACACCTCGGCGCCGTTCGGGACGATGGCGGTGAGCGGCGGGGCGGCCTACACGAGCACCCGGACCGTGACGGTCGACTCATCGGTCAGCGACCTCGCGCCCATCGAGATGCGGGTCGACCCCGGCACAGGCGTCTTCGGCGGCTGGTTCCCGTATTCGGCCTCGGTGACGACGCAGGTGCCGGCGGGCGACGGCGTCAAGACGCTCCGCGCCGAGTACCGCGACCCGCTGCTGCACACGCTCGCGACGACCGACACGATCGTGCTCGACACCATCACGCCCGCGACCTCGCACGACGCGCCGTCGGGCTGGCAGGCCCTGCCGGTGTGGGTGACGCTGACGCCGTCGGACGCGGGCAGCGGGCCGGCGTACACGCTCTACCGGCTCAACGGCGCCGCCGCGGTGACCTACACCGTGCCGGTGCTCGTCGCGACCGAGGGTACGAACACGCTGCAGTTCTGGTCGTACGACAACGCCGGCAATCGCGAGTCGACGCGGACCGCGACCGTCACGGTCGACTTCAGCGCGCCGGTGACCACGGATAACGCCCCCGCGGCATGGCAGACCGCCTCGCCGGTCACCGTGCTGCTCTCGGCGACGGACGCGTACAGCGGCGTGCTCGGGATCCGCTACCGCGTCAACGGCGGCGCGGTCGCCACGTACGCCGCCGGCGTGACGGTCTCGGCGCAGGGCACCAACACCGTCGAGTACCGCGCGGTCGACACGGCGGGCAACTGGGAGGCCACCAAGACCGCGACCGTGCGGATCGACAGCCAGCCGCCGACCACCACCAGCGGCGTCGCGGTCGCGCCGTCGTGGGTCACGACGGACGTGATCTCGCTCGTCGCCTCGGACGCCGCGAGCGGCGTCTTCGAGACGTACTACGAGGTCCTCGACCCCGTGAACGGGCCGACGGGCGAGATGCTCTACACCGAGCCGACGCCGCTCGGGATGGGCGACGGCACCTGGGACCTGTGGATCCGCTCGGTCGACGTCGCCGGCAACTGGGAGACGTCGCACACCATCACGCTGAAGATCGACACCGTCGACCCGGTGACGACCGACAACGCGCCCGCCGGATGGGTGAGCGCTGCGTCGGTGACGGTCACGCTGACCCCGTCGGACTCGGGCAGCGGGCTCGCCGGCACGCACTACTGGGTGAACGGCGGCGCCGAGACATCGGGCACCACGCTCGCGGTCTCGGCGCAGGGGACGACGACCGTGCAGTATCGGTCGTTCGACCAGGCGGGACGCTACGAGGCGACCAAGACCGCGACCGTGCGGCTGGACTCGGTCGCGCCGACCGCGACGATGATGCTGAACGCGGGCGACTCCTTCACCGGGACGACGACGGTCTCGGTCGACTCGTCGGTCACGGACATCTCGGCCGTCGAGATGAAGGTCGGTTCCGGGCCTTGGATGCCGTACGCGTCGAGCGTGACTACGGTCGTGCCGAGCGGCGACGGCGTGAAGACGGTGACCGTCCAGTACCGCGACGAGGCGCTCAACGTCCGCAGCGTCACCGACACGATCACGCTGAGTTCGACGGCGCCCGCAGGCACGATGGTGGTGTCGGGAGGCGCGGCGTACACGGCGACCATCGCGGTCACCGTGGACGCAACCGTGACCAACGCGGTGTCGATGACGGTGGACCCCGGCACCGGGTCGTACGGCGGCTGGATCGCGTACACAGCGCAGGTCACGACTTCGCTGCCGAGCGGCGACGGCGTCAAGACCGTGCGCGTGCAGTACCTCAGCGGCACGCTCGCGACCGCGACCATCTCGGAC
>VAUM01000137.1 GCA_005774595.1 Actinomycetota bacterium | reverse complement strand
CAGCGCGTGCACGCCGCGCACGAGCGCGTGATGGCCCTCGATGTGGACGTCGGCGCCCATGCGCACGAGCTCGCCGGCGAACTGGAAGCGGTTCTCGAAGACGTTCTCGGTCACCACGCTCGTGCCGTCCGCGAGCGCCATCATCGTCATGAACTGCGCCTGCATGTCGGTCGGGAAGCCGGGGAACGGGAGCGTCTGGACGTCGACCGGCGCGAGGCGCCCGGACACCGACACGGTCACCGAACGCTCGCCCTGCTCGACCGAGACGCCCGCGGCCCGCATCTTCGCGAGCACGATCTCGAGGTGGTGCGGGTCGAAGCCCGTGACCGTGACCGGACCGCCGCACAGCGCGCCGGCGGCGAGGAAGGTGCCCGCCTCGATGCGGTCGCCGACGACGGCGTGGTCATCGGCAGCGTGCAGCTCTGAGACGCCGCGCACGCGGATCTCGGGCGTGCCCTCGCCGGCGATGTCGGCGCCCATCGCACGCAGGAACGCCGCGAGGTCCGAGATCTCCGGCTCGCGGGCGGCGTTGTCGATGACGGTCTCGCCTTCGGCGAGCACCGCGGCCATGAGCAGGTTCTCCGTGGCGCCGACGCTCGGGAACTCGAGCGTGACCGCGGCTCCGGTGAGGCGCTCCGCACGCGCGACGATGACGCCGTGCTCCACCGTGATCGCAGCGCCGAGCTGCTCCAGTCCCGCGATGTGCATGTCGATCGAGCGCGAGCCGATGGCACAGCCCCCGGGCATCGCGACGCGCGCCTCGCCGAAGCGCGCGAGCAGCGGGCCGAGCACGGCCGTGGACGCGCGCATGCGCGAGACCATCTCGTAGGGCGCCTCGACGCGGTCGACGTGCGACGCGTCCACCACGATCGAGTGGTCCTCGCGCGTGACGCGCGCGCCGAGGCCGGCGACGACCTCGGCCATGAGTGAGACGTCGGCGATGTCGGGGACGTTGCGGATGCGCGAAGCGCCGGGCGCCATGAGCGCCGCGGCGATGAGCTTCAGCGCCGAGTTCTTGGCGCCTTCGACGCGGACCTCACCTGTGAGCGGCTGGCCGCCGCGGACGAGTATGGAGCGCATGGGGGAAGCGTACCCTTCGCGGGTCGTCGGACATCAGGGGTGCGACGGACAGGGTACCGCAGCGGCGCGCGGGCGCACAGGAGCGACGCGCGGGGCGTCACCCGGCCGTCACGTCGGCGGGCGGCGCGGCGCTCGGCGCGCGGGACGGTCCCCGCACGCCCGTGAGCCACCACAACCACGGCCAGCGCGACAGCCACCGCACCAGCATGAGCACGCCGACCGACACCACCGGCCACACGACGAACACCATCGCCCACCACGGCAGCGGCCACGCCAGTCCGATGGCCGGCGCGCCGAACATGAACGCGCCAACCGCGAACGGGTGCGCGAGGTACAGGCCGAACGCGTACGGCGCCCAGGTGGTCGCTATCGGTGCGAGCCGGGGCAACGCCCGCAGCGACGCATCGGCGATGCCGAGCAACGCGAGGGTCGCGAGGATGTTGATGGTCACGTCGAACGCCAGCACGCCGATCTCGTACTTCACGAGCACGGCGTCGAGGATCCGCCCGCCTCCGGCCCACTTCACCGGCAGCCACTCGTACACCTGCGCCACCCGCAGCGCGAGCCCGGCGCCGAGCGCCCACGGCCACGCGCGTCGCAGCCATGTCGACGCGCGCTCGCGTTCGGCCGCGTACCACGCACCCGCGGCCGCGTACGGCAGGAAGCGCGCGATGCGCATGAGCAGGCCCTCGAGCTCGGGGTGCGGGCGAAGGCTCACCTGCCCGAGCAGCGGCCCCGCTGCCATCGCGATGCACACCGCGGCGACGAGCGCGGCCCACGGCTTCCACCGCACCAGTGGGACCGCGAGCGGCGTGAGCAGGTAGATGCCGATGATGATCGGGATGAAGTACAGGTGGTACCAGGTCGTCCCGAGCAGGAACATCCCCCACAGCTGCCGCCACGTGGGCTGCTTGATCAGCTCGAGCGGGATGCCCGCCGCGAGGTAGATGACCGACCACGCGAGGAACGGCGCGAGCACGGCCGACAGGCGCCGCCGGAAGAACGCGCCCCACGACTTCGCGCCGCCGAACGGCCTCGGCCACAGCAGCGCGCCGGTCAGCATCGCGAACGCCGGCACCGAGAAGCGCAGGATGCGGCTCGTGAGCACGACGGCTCCGGCGTGGCCGAGCCTCGTGAGCTCGCCGTCGACGAGCGGGCTCAGCGCATGGATGAGCACGACGCACAGGATCGCCGTGAGGCGCGCGACGTCGTAGACGGGCTCGCGCCCGGCCTGTGCCGGCACCTGCGCCACCGGTGCGTCCACGTCGCATCCACCTCCGCGTGCCATGCTAGCGGAGTCGGACCGCCGAGAGGCGTCCCAGCCCCAAGCCGCAGCAAACGAGCGGGGCGTCGCCGAGTGTGCAATAATGCACTCCCAATGCAATATTGCACGAACGCTGAAGAGGGGACCACGATGCCTGAGTACCTCCCCCGTACGCTCGAGACGGTCCTGCGGCGCGCCCTGACCGAGTTCCCCGCCGTGGTGGTGACCGGCCCCAGGCAGGCGGGCAAGACGACCCTCGCGAAGCACGTCGCCGGCCCCGGCGCGTCGTACGCATCGCTCGACGTCCCGGACGTGCGTGCCGCCGCGCTCGCCGACCCGCGCGGGTTCCTCTCGTCGCTGGCGGTACCGGCGATCCTCGACGAAGTGCAGCAGGTCCCGGAGCTCCTGCCGTACCTCAAGGAGGCGATCGACCGGGACCGTGACGCATCGGGGCGCTACCTGCTCACCGGATCGCAGAACCTCATGCTGATGCGCCAGGTGACTGAGTCGCTGGCCGGCAGGGCGGCCGTGCTCACCCTCATGCCGCTGTCGCAACGAGAGATCGACCACCAGCCCGAGGCCGGGTTCGCGTGGGAGGACGCCGGACACGCCGGGACCGTCGACACGACGCGCGCGTGGTTCGAGCGCCTGATGCGGTCCTCGTTCCCCGAGCCCGCGCTTCGCAACGGCGACGCCGGCCTGTGGCTCAGCTCGTACGTCGCGACGTACCTCGAGCGCGACGTGCGCATGCTGCGAGACGTCGGCGACCTTCGCACGTTCGACGCGTTCCTGAGGCTGATCGCCTCGCGCACTGGGACCACGCTCGACATGACGGACATCTCGCGCACGCTCGGCATCGCGGTCAACACGGTGAAGGCATGGGTGTCGGTGCTCGCGGCCTCGCACCTACTGCTCCTGCTGCCGCCGTACCACGCGAACGTCGCGAAGCGCCTGGCCAAGCGCCCGAAGGTGTACCTCCTCGACGTCGGGCTCGCCTGCCACCTGACGGGCCTCAAGGACCCCGAGCCGGCGATTGCGGGACCGCTCGGCGGCGCGCTGTTCGAGACCGCCGTGGTCGCCGAGGTCCACCGCGCACTGCTGCACCGCGGGCAGCGGCCGGACCTCCACTTCTGGGGCGTCTCGGGGCGCGCCGAGGTCGACATGCTCGTGAGACATGACGCTGGGCTAGTGCCCCTCGAGGTGAAGCTGTCCGAGACGCCCAACCCGAGGCACGCGGACCAAATCCGTGCGCTTCGGTCCATATTGCCCGCCGAGATCGCATCGACCGGCTACGTGGTCACGCCCGGGTCATCGACGCTCCCGCTCGGCGAGGGCGCGTGCGCACTACCGTTCTCGCGCCTGTGACGCCAGCGCCAAAGCCCCTCACCCACCACGGCGCCAAGCGGCCGTCGTGTCCCAGTCGGTATTCGCCCGCTACTTGAGCAGTGCCTTCGCGGTGGTGGCGACCTCGGCGCTGACGACTCCCGTTCCGCCGAGCACCGAGACGCGCACCACGTCGTTGTCAGCGAGGACGTCCGCGGTCGCGGTGGGCAGGGTGTCCCGATACGTGAGCAGCGTCGGCCAGCCGAGACGGCCCAGAGCGGCACCCGCCCCCAGACCGTCGGGGAAGTTGGCGCCGGTCACGATCGCCACGTGATACGGCTTGAACCAACCCTGATCGAGGCCATAGGTCACCGACTGCGCGCAGGTGTCGTATCGGTCGGCGCCGGCGATGCGGACGGCCGGCTTGAGCTGGGCGACCACGCTGTCTGACATCACCGCCGAGCCGCCGAGCACCACACTGTCGGTGGCCGCATGCGCCGCGTAGAACGCCGTCACGCAAGCGGGCACGTAGTCAGGACCCACCAGCAGCAGGGGCTGCTTGCGAGCCGCCGAGAGTGCCGCACCCCCGAGCGCATCGGCGAAGGTCTCACCGGAGACGACCACGGGGTTGACGGTGGTCGTGCCGGTGAGGGCGACCACCTCATCGGCGACGGCCGCCGCAGTGCCGTAGCGGTCGGCCCCGGCGAGGCGGACGATGTGCGCCTCCTTGTTGGCGAACCAGTCCTCCACCGGCTTGCCGACGGCGCCTGTGCCCCCGACGATGTAGACAGTCCGCCACGCCCGGTGGATGACGTAGTGGTCAGCGAACGAGAAGTACCCGAGACCGCCGCTGGCCCAGCCATCTGGTGTCGCCCAGGCGCTGTTCACGACGTCCGCCGGAAGCGCGTCGCGTCGTGTGAGGACGAGCCGACCGCCCGACGCCGAGACGAGCGCTGCCGCGGCGAGAGCATCGGGGTACTTCTCGCCTGAGGCAACGATCAACGGCGCGCCGACCATCCGGCGATCTGCATGGCTGTTCCCTGAACGCTGTGGCACAGACCGCTGATCAGCATCCTGGTATCGCTC
>VAUM01000136.1 GCA_005774595.1 Actinomycetota bacterium | reverse complement strand
CGCCGGGCATGACGCGGGCGACGTGACCATCCTTCCGCTCGACCGCATGACCGCACCGGCGCGCCCGGACGGCGAGCGGCTCATCGACCACGTCACCTGCGACGACGAGATCCGGCCTGCGCTCGAGGCCGTGATCGGTGACGTCGTCGTCGCGGACGACCTGAAGAAGGCGCTCAAGGGCACGTCCGCCGGCCGCGTCGTGACACGCTCCGGCGAGATGGTCCACCCGTCGGGCAAGGTCACCCTCGGCCCCGCGTCCGAGAGCGGCGCCGGCGTGCTCATGCGCAAGCGCCGCGCGAACGAGCTCGCGGAGGAGGTCGACGCGCTCACGGCCTCCGTCAGCGAGGCCGAAGCGTCGGTCTCGGAGGCTGAGCTGGCGGTCAAGGCCGCCCAGCAGGACGCGCTCGAGCTCGGACAGAGGCTCGCCTCGCTCACCGGCGATCACGAATCGCTTCGCGAGGAGATCGGGCGGCTCGAGTCAGGGCTGACCGATGCCGACGCGGAGGCCGAGCGCATCACGACGCGCGCCGCCGAGGTCGCCGATCGCACCGCGAAGGACCGTCCCGCGCGAGAGGCCGCCGCCGCCGCCATCGACCGCATGGTCGCCGAGATCGACTCCCTCGAGGAGACCGCCGCGTCGCAGCGCGAGGCGCGCGACGCGCTCTACCGTGACGAGACCGCCGCTGCGGAGCGGCTCGCGGCGTGCCAGGTCGACATCGCCGCCGTTTCGGAGCGCGAGATCCACCTCAAGCGCCACATCGCGGGCGTCGCCGCGGAGGTCGCCGAGCTCGAGGAGACGCTGTCGTCCTCGGTGATGACGCGGACGGGGCTCCAGGGGCTGCAGGAGCGCATCCGGCCCGTCCACGACCTGTACACCGAGATGCTGGAGCGCGCCGAGCACTGGGCCGAGCGGCTGCGCGACCGCGCCCGGTTCGAGCAGGTCGACTCGGAATCGCTGCGCGACACGATCCGCGGCGCGCAGGACGCCGCCCGCGAGGCGCAGGCGGACCTCGACGCGCGCAACGCCGCGATGGCGGACCTGCGGGTGGAGAAGGGCCGCATCGAGATCCAGGTCAAGACGGCGGCCGGCCATGTGGTCGAGGACCTCGGCATGCCGCTCGAGACAGCGCTCACCCAGCCCCCGATCGAGGACCGCGAGACGGCCACGGACCGCCTGCACAAGCTGCGCAAGCAGATCGAGAACATCGGCCCGGTGAACGCGGTCGCGGTCCAGGAGTTCGAGGCGGTCCGCCGTCGGCGCGACTTCATCGCGGCGCAGAGTGAGGACCTCGTCGCCGGCCGGAAGCTGCTGACCCGCATCATCTCGGCCATCGACCGGAAGATCCGCGACCGCTTCCTCGTCACGTTCGAGGAGGTCGACCGGAACTTCCAGGAGATATTCGGGGTGCTGTTCCCCGGCGGGCGCGCGTCGCTGATGCTCACCGACCCGGACGACCCGGACGTCACCGGCGTCGAAGTGCAGGCGCAGCCCCCCGGCAAGAAGCTCCAGAAGATGTCGCTGCTGTCCGGCGGGGAGAAGGCGCTCACGGCGCTGTCGCTGCTCTTCGCCGTCTACCGCACACGCCCGTGCCCCTTCTACGTCCTCGACGAGGTGGACGCCGCGCTCGACGACTCGAACCTGCGCAGGTTCATCGCGCTCGTGGACGCGATGCGCGAGCGCACGCAGTTCGTGGTCGTCACGCACCAGCGCCGCACCATGGAGACCGCAGACGTGCTGTACGGCGCCTCGATGCAGTCCGACGGCGTCACCAAGGTCGTCAGCCAGCGTCTGGACCGCCGCTCAGGCGCGCCCGCTGACGACACGCCCCCGGACGGCGACGATGCCGGCGCCGTGGGCTAGCTGGCTCGGCGACGGCCTCGCGCGCACGCGCGACCGCCTCGCCGGCCAGATCAACACCATCCTCGGACGCGGACCCGAACTCGGCCCGGACTTCTGGGACGACCTCGAGGCGGCGCTCATCACCGCTGACGTCGGAGCTGTGGCCTCGGCCGAGATCGTCGGGCGCCTCCGGACGCTCGCGGCCCGCGACGCGCTCCCGGATGCCGCCGCCGTGGTTGCGCGGCTCGCCGACGAGCTCGCCGCGGAGCTGGGCGCCCCTGCGACGGACTTCCTGTCCGAGCGTCCGGTGACGGTGCTCGTCGTCGGCGTGAACGGGACGGGCAAGACGACCACCATCGGCAAGCTCGCCAAGGTGGCCTCGGACGCGGGGGCGCGGGTGCTCCTCGGCTCGGCGGACACCTTCCGCGCGGCCGCTGACGAGCAGCTCGCGGCATGGTCCGACCGTGCGGGCGTTGAGATCGTCCGCGCCGAACGCGGCAGCGATCCCGCATCTGTGGTGTTCGACACGATGCGCCGCGCGCGAGAGAGCGCGGCCGACCTCGTGCTCGTCGACACCGCCGGACGCCTCCACACCAAGGCGGACCTGATGGCGGAGCTCTCCAAGGTCGCCCGCGTCGCCGAGCGCGAGAGCCCGTACCCGGTGCGCACGCTGCTCGTCATGGACGCCACCACCGGACAGAACGGCCTGTCGCAGGCGCGCACCTTCAACGAGACCGTCCCCATCGACGGCATCGCGCTCACCAAGCTCGACGGCACCGCGAAGGGCGGCATCGTCATCGCCGTCGTCCGCGAGCTCGGCGTGCCCGTCCTTCGCATCGGGGTCGGGGAGGGCGCGGACGACCTGAGGCCCTTCGACGCCGCTGAGTTCGCGCGCGCCCTCACGGGCGCTGGGTGACGTGGCCATCGACGGCGGCGCGACCCCGGTCGCAGGGCGGTCCTCCGACCGCCTCGCCGCGGCCCTCGTCATCCCGCTCACCCTCGTACTCGTAGTACTCATCGGCCTGCTCTACGTCGTGTTCCGCCCTGTGCGCGTCGACGGCCCGTCGATGGAGCCGGTCCTGCTCTCGGGCGACCGCGTCCTCGTCCAGCCCGGCTACGGCTTTCCGCGCCGCGGCGACGTGGTCGTCGTGACGGACGAGCCCCGTCCCGGCGAGGACCTGATCAAGCGGGTCGTGGGCGTTCCGGGCGACACCGTCGAGGTGCGCGACGACGTCGCGATCGTGAACGGCGAGAACGAGGCATACGGCTTCCCGCTCACACTCGCCGCAGGAACGCGGCCGTACCGGCTGCCGGCGGTGACCGTCCCCATGGGCACCGTGTACCTCATGGGCGACAACCGCCCGGTCTCGTTCGACAGCCGTGACTTCGGGCCCGTGCCGGTCGACAGCGTGATGGGACGCGTCGTGGCGGTGATCCTGCCTCCGCCGCGCGCCCACGCGCTAGACTACGGTACCCGCTGACGGCCACTTCGAAGGGCGGACTTCGTGTTCGACAACCTGTCCGAGCGCCTCAAGGGCGTCTTCGACAAGCTCACCGGGCGCGGCACGCTCTCCGAGGCCGATGTCGACGCCGCGATGCGCGAGATCCGCATGGCGCTGCTCGAGGCCGACGTCGACTTCCATGTCGTGAAGGACTTCGTCGGCAAGGTGCGCGAGCGCGCGGTGGGCGCGGACGTCACCAAGAGCCTCACGCCCGGTCAGACCGTCATCAAGATCGTCCTCGATGAGCTCACCGCGCTCATGGGGTCCACGGAATCGCGGCTCGTTCTGTCAGGCCGCATCCCTGCGATCGTGATGGTTGTCGGCCTTCAGGGAAGCGGCAAGACGACCGCGTGCGCGAAGCTCGCGAACCTCCTGCGCAAGCAGGGGAGGGCGCCGCTCCTCGTAGCCTGCGACGTCTACCGCCCGGCCGCCATCGACCAGCTCGAGGCCCTCGGGCGCGAGCTCGACGTCCCCGTCTTCCGCGGCGAGGAGGGCGCCGACCCGGTCGACATCGCCAAGGCGGGCGTGCGCGACGCGGTCGAGCGCATGCGCGACACCGTCATCGTCGACACTGCCGGACGGCTGCACATCGACGAGGAGATGATGGACGAGGTCGCGCGCATCAAGGCAGCGCTGAAGCCCGACCAGATCCTCATGGTGCTCGACGCGATGACCGGCCAGGACGCGGTCAACGTCGCGAAAGCCTTCGCCGAGCGCGTCGACTTCGACGGGGTGATCCTCTCCAAGCTCGATGGCGACGCCCGAGGCGGAGCGGCGCTCGCGGTGCGGGCCGTCACCGGCAAGCCGGTGAAGTTCGCCTCGCTCGGGGAGCGGCCCGACTCGCTCGAGGTCTTCCGCCCCGACGGGATGGCGAAGCGCATCCTCGGGATGGGCGACGTCGTAGGGCTCATCGAGAAGGCGCAGGAGGTCGCGGACGAGGAGCAGGCCGCGGCTGCGGAGAAGCTGCTGCGCAAGGGTGACTTCACACTCGACGACTTCCTCGCGCAGCTCGAGCAGGTCCGCAAGATGGGGTCGCTGTCCGACATCCTCGGGATGCTGCCCGGCGGCGACAGGATGCGCGCGGTCAAGGACGCCGAGATCGACGAACGCGCTCTCGACCGAACGGCCGCGATCATCCGCTCGATGAGCGCCGAGGAGCGCCGCAACCCCGCGGTGATCAACGGCAGCCGGCGGGAGCGCATCGCCCGGGGTGCCGGAGTGCAGGTCTTCGACGTGAACCAGCTGCTCAAGCAGTACGGCCAGGCACGAAAGCTCCTCAAGCAGATGCGGCAGATGGGCGGCAAGAAGGGTGCCCGGATGCGCTTCCCGGGCATGCCCGGGGGCTTCTGAGGGCGCCGCCGCACGCTTTGACCCTTCAAGCGGCCTCGCGTATCATTCACTCCCGCTCGCGCTCAGGCCCAAGACCGCACCGACCGCGGCTCGGGCGATCGAAAGGTGGAAGTCACTTGGCAGTACGTATC
>VAUM01000135.1 GCA_005774595.1 Actinomycetota bacterium | reverse complement strand
ACGTTCATGTCGACCTCGGCGGCGGAGTCCTCGGCGTAGTCGAGGTCGAGCACGCGGACCCCGTCCACGATGCCGACCGACGTCGCCGCGACGTGATCGGTCAGCGGCAGCGACGAGATGCGCCCGGCGGCCTGCCAGGTCGCGAGCGCGTCGCGCAGGGCGATCCACGCGCCGGTCACGGCGGCGGTGCGCGTGCCGCCGTCGGCTTGGATCACGTCGCAGTCGACGTTGACGGTGTACTCCCCGCCCAGCCCGCCGAGGTCGACCACGCTTCGCAGCGAGCGCCCGATCATGCGCTGGATCTCGTACGTACGCCCGCCGACGCCGCCCGGCCCCGTCTCGCGCCGCGAGCGCGTGTGCGTCGATGCCGGCATCAGCGAGTACTCCGCCGTGACCCAGCCCAGGCCGCTGCCCTTGCGCCACGACGCCACGCCGTCGGCGATGCTCGCGGCACACAGCACGCGCGTGTCGCCGAGCTCGATGACGCACGATCCGTGGGCGTGCTTCAGGTAGCGGCGGGTGATCCGGACGCGCCTCAGCGAGTCGGCGGTGCGGCCTTCGGAGCGTTGCATGGTGCGGGCCTCTCTCATCGGGTCCGGTGCGATCGTAGTGGTCCTCACAGGTCGAACGAGTCCATCTCGGACGGCAGCGAGACGGGCCCGGGGAACTCCGCCTCCGCGTCCCGCAGTATCTCTTCCCGGTCGTTGGCGGGCCAGATGTGCACGAGTGCGAGAGCGGCCGCGCCCGCCTCGCGCGCCAGTGCGCCCGCCTCGCGCGCGGAAAGATGCGGCGCGCGTCCTGCGTAGCGCTCGGGCAGCGTCGCCTCGGCGATCAGCAGGTCGCAGCCGCGCGCAGCAGCGAGGATCGCGGCGCCGGGCGCGGTGTCGCCCGTGTAGCAGACGAGTCGGCCGGCGCACTCGACGGTGAGCGCGAACGACCCCTCCATGTGGTCGACGGGGAACGCCGTCACGGTGAGATCGTCGAACGCCAGCGGCGCTCCGGCGACCAGGCCGCGCTCGTCGAACGCCTCTGCGAGCGATGCGCGACCGCGCTCCGAGAGCAGGGCGCCCATCCGGTCGATCAGCCCGGCGGGAGCATGGAGGCGCAGCGAGCCGGCCGGGCCCTGAGGCGCATAGCGGAGCATCGTGTGCAGGGCGTACAGGTCGACGAAGTGGTCCGGATGGGCATGGGAGATGACGACCGCGTCCAAGGCGAGCGGGTCCGCGACGCGCTGGAGGTTCGCGAGGACGCCGTGCCCGCAGTCGAGCAGCACTGCCGCGCTCGCGCCCTGCACGAGGCAGCCTGCGCACGCCTGCCCGGGACCCGCGTACGAAGCGGCCGAGCCGAGCACCGTCACCCGCATCTAGGCGACCTCGGCCTCGTAGACGGCCAGCGCCGCCTCCATCTCGGACGTGACCAAGGCACGAAGACCGTCGACGGCCACGTGCTCGGCGACCGGGATGCCCCGGCGCATCACGCGCGAGCCGAGCATCGCGAACTCGGCCGCGTCACCGGTGGTGAAGACCTCCACGGCGCCCGCGCCGCCGTCGCGCAGATGGCCGCGGCGCTCGAGCGTCTCGCGCACCTCGCGCGCGGTCTCCTCGGCGGAGCTGATGAGACGGACACGCGGGCCGATCGCCTGGCCGATCGACGCGGACAGTAGCGGGAAGTGCGTGCAGCCCAGCACGAGCGTGTCGATGCCGGCGCGCTTGAGCGGGTCGAGGTAGTCGCGCGCCATCTCGTAGAACGACGGCCGGACGAAGACCTCGGCGGTCTCGGAGATCCAGTCCTCGAGCTGGCCGGGGCCCATGCGCAGCCCCTGTTCGACCACGTCGACGAACTTCGGCGTCGCGGCCGAGAACACCGTCACGCCCTCGTCGAGCGCCCGGACCGCGCGCGAGTAGGCGCCCGATTCGACCGTGCCGACCGTGCCGATCACGCCGACACGGCGGTTGACCGTCGCCTGGACCGCCGCGCGGGCGCCGGGCTCGACGACGCCCACGACGGGCACGTCGAACACGCGCTGCGCGAGCGCGAGCCCGGCGGCCGTGCCGGTGTTGCAGGCCACGACGATGAGCTTGACGCGGCGTCGCGTGAGCCACTGCCCGATCTCGAGCACGAACCGTCGCACCTCGGAGAGCGGACGCGGGCCGTAGGGGCAACGGGCCGTGTCCCCGAAGTACACGACGTCCTCGGCAGGAAGCGCGCGGACGATCTCGCGCGCGACCGTGAGGCCGCCGAGGCCGGAGTCGAACACGCCGATGGGCAGGTCGTCCATGCCTGCGAGTATACGCGAGAGACACCGAAGGGCCCCTCGCGAGGGACCCTCCGGTGAGGCCACGCATGCCCGCCCCTGACGCGCTACCCGGCGAGCGCCCGCCATTCGCGGCGCCTGTCCGCGCAACCTGTGGAACCCCACGCGTCGAGGACCCGCTGGTCGGCGACGATCGCATCGACCAAGGCTTCGAACTGGTCCTTGGTGATGCCCATGATCGGGACGCCGGCCCGGTTCGAGGCGGTTGCGAAGATCATCGTCGCGGCAGCGGGACCGAACGACTCGTGAAGGACGCTCTTCACGTGCTGGTCGATGATGTGCTTGTGGTCCACGGCTAGCATCCCCTCTCACCCCCGGCAGTCGGCGCGCCGTCGGACGGCACGAGGGCGAGCGCGGGCCTCTGCGTCACCGCCCGATCATGTGTGTGCATGTGTAGAGGCATGACGCCCTCACCCCTTCCGGTCCAACGCCGCTGCCTTCCCGTGCCGGCGGGAGGAGCGAGGAGCGGCCGTGACGTTCACATCCTTGTAGCAAGTATCGGGGACGATCGCGCGGAATCGAGCAACCTGAAGAAGCCTGACCCGACGAGCGGTCGCGCGACCTCCAGGGACTCAGTCCTCCGAGGTCATCGCGACGAGTTCCGCGGGGATCGCGCCGACCGGGAGCACCGTGCTCGCGGCGCCCATCTCCTTGGCGGCGCGCGGCATCCCGTAGACGGTCGAGGTCTCCTCATCCTGCGCGATGGTATGGGCCCCCGCCTCCCGCATCATCTTCATCCCCGCGGCCCCGTCGGCGCCCATCCCGGTCAGGATGACTCCGATCGCGTGGCGGCCGTGCGTGCGCGCCACCGAGCGGAACAGCGTGTCGGCCGAGGGTATGTAGAGTTGGCCGCGCTCCGGCGCGGTGAAGCGGAGCGTCGCGCCGTCGACCTCGAGGTTCAGGCCCGTAGGTGCGAAATACACGTGGCCCGCCTCCATGCGCGCACCGTCCTCGGCCGGGACGACCCGCAGCTTGCACCCGGTCTGTAGCCACGCGACCAGCCCGGGGATGAACCCGTCGGCGATGTGCTGGGCGACCACCACAGGCAGGGCGAAGCTGCCCGGCAGGGCGCCGAGTACCGTCATGAGCGCCGAGGGGCCGCCCGTCGAGGAGCCGATGGCAACGACCGCCGAGCCGCCGACGTGAGGCATCGGCGCGTGCACCGGGCCCTCGGGCAGGTGCTCCGGCGGGCGCAGCTTGCCGCGGATGTGCGTGATGACGCGGACACGGGACAGGATCCGCACGCGACGGATGATCTCGGAGCCGATGCGCTCGAGCTCGGCCCAGTCGCGCGGCTCCGGCTTCTTGACCACCTCGAGCGCGCCGCGGCCGAGCGCGTCGAACGCACGCCCGACGCCCTCGCCGTGCACCGAGGAGGAGACGACGAGGATCGGCACGGGCGTGTAGGCCATGATGTGCTCGACGGCCTCGATGCCGTCCATCTTCGGCATGTGGATGTCCATGGTGACGAGATCGGGCTTGAGGCGCGCGACGGCGTCGATGGCCTCCTGCCCGTCCGACGCGACGCCGACGACCTCGATGTCCGGGTCGCTCGTCAGGATCTGGGTGAGCATCTCCCTGGCGACCAGGGAGTCGTCGACGATCACGACGCGGATGCGGCTTCCTGCCGGCACAGGTTCCCTCTCGCCTCTATCTGATGAGCCGCTCGACCGTGTCGAGCAGGGTGTCCTGGTTGAACACCGACTTCGTGATGTAGGCGTCCGCACCGGCGTCGATGCCTTCGGCCTTCTCCTCGTCACGCTCGAGCGAGGTGACGATGATGACGGGGATCTCGTCGAGCGCCGGATCGGTCTTGATGGCGCGCGTCAGCTCGAAGCCGGTCATGTTCGGCATCTGCACGTCCGTGACCACCGCGTCGACGTGCAGGCCCTCCTTGAGCTTGTTGAAGCCCTGGGCGCCGTCCATGGCGACTTCGACGACGTAGCCGGCCGCCTCGAAGATCGACCGCTCGAGCTCGCGGGTCGTGAAGGAGTCCTCGCAGATGAGCACGTGACGCGGGCCGGCGGCCTCCTTCTCGGCCGCCTTGACCTCGCGCGGGCGCAGGCCCCCGGAGAGCATGCGCGCGTTCTGCATGAGGTCGGGCACGTTCAGGATCGGCACGACCTCGCCGGCCCCCAGGATGGTCACGCCGGCGACGTTGTCCACCTTCTTGAGGTGACTGCCGAGGTTCTTGATGACGATCTGCTGCTCGCCGACGAAGGAGTCGACGATGAAGCCCATCCGGTGGCCCGAGAAGCCGACGACCGCGATGGACATCTTCGTGCCCGCCTGTTCGACGGGCGGGATGCGGAGGACGTCGGCGAGGCGCACCAGCGGGATCGTGCGCTGCTGCCGGCGGATGACCTCGCGGCCTTCGACCTTCAGGACCTCGGCCGGATCGATACGCAGCGTCTCCTCGATGCTCGCGGTCGGCATCGAGAAGACCTGGCCGCTCACGCGCAGCATGAGCGCGCGGATGATGGCGAGCGTCCGCGGGATGGTCAGGCGGAAG
>VAUM01000134.1 GCA_005774595.1 Actinomycetota bacterium | reverse complement strand
GGTCCCGCCGGCGCGGACACCCCGCGCCTCGACGACGTGGCGGACCGCGTCTCGTGGGCTGCCGCCGACTTCACGGACGCCGCCGCGGTCGCTTCGGCGCTCGCCGCGGCCGCCCCCGCTCTCGTCTTCCACCTCGCCGGGGCGATCGCCCTGTCGCCGGCCGCCGACGCCGCCGCACTCGCGCAGGCCAACGTGACCGCGACCGCCGCGGTCGTTGCGGGCTGCGCAGGCCTGCCTGACCTGCGCCTGTGTGTGCACACGGGCACGTGCGCCGAGTACGGTGACCTTCGCGAGGACTCCGACGAGGGCTCGCCGGTGGCACCGACCACGGCCTACGGCGCCACCAAGGCAGCGGCCACGGTCATCGCGCGGACCATCGCGGGCGAGCGCGGCGTGCCGCTCGCGGTCCTGCGTCCGTACAACCTCTACGGCGAGTGGGAGGCGCCGGCCCGCCTCGTGCCGCACGTCGCGCTCTCGCTGCTCGAGGGCCGCAAGGTGCCGCTGACAGGAGGCGAACAGGCGAAGGACTACCTGTACGTCGGCGACCTGGCCCGAGCGTACCTCGCGGCCGCCGCGTCGGCCGATGCTGCAACCGGCGGCGTGTTCAACGTGGCGAGCGGGGAGTGTGTGACGGTACGCGAGGTGGTCGAGGCGCTGTGCGACGCGCTCGGCGCCGACCGCGCGCTGCTGCGCTTCGGCGAGGTGCCGTACCGCGAGAACGAGATGTGGCGGCAGTCCGCCTCGGTCGCGCGGATCCGCACGACGCTTCGCTGGGAGCCGGCGCAGACGCTGGCGTCCGGCATGGCGGTCACGGCGGCCTGGTACCGGGACAACCGGGGCCTCTATGGCCGCTGAGGCCCCCGGCGCGCCCGCCGTCAGCGTCGTCGTGCTCACCTGGAACCGGCGCGAACTGCTCGCGGCGTCGCTCGAGGCGGTTCTCGCGCAGACCGCCGGCGATCTCGAGGTGCTCGTCATCGACAACGAGTCGACCGACGGCACCGAGGCGTTCGTCACCGCGCATGCTGACCCGCGCGTGCGGTACTTCCGCAACGCCAACGGCGGCAACCTGTCCGTGAACCGCAACTACGCCGTCGCCCGCGCGCGCGGGAGGTGGATCGCCTTCTGCGACGACGACGACCTGTGGGCGCCCGGCAAGCTCGCCGCCCAGCTGGAGGCGGCGGCTGCGCACCCCGATGCCGGCGTCGTGTGCTCCGACGCCGTGTACTTCTCCGTGGACGACGCGACGGGCGAGGCCACCGAGTTCGGCACCCTGCTGGGGTGCGGGGGTGTGGACTCATGGCTCGGGCTCGGCGATCTCCTGCATGGGCACAACGGGGTGGTGCTCTCGTCAGCTCTGGTCAGGCGCGAGGTGTTCGACCGCATCGGCGCGTGGGACACCGATCCGGGCATCTTCGCCATCGAGGACTACCAGTACTGGATCCGGTGCGCCGCCGCAGGCGTGCGCATCCGCCGGCTGGGCGCCGCCCTTTTGCGCTACCGCGTGCATGCGGCGATGGTCAGCCACGCGGACAACCGGGTGACCCAGCGCAAGCAGCTGTACATGATCGGACGCCTGCACGAGCGCGGCGTGCTCGACGACGCGGCGTACGCGGGCGCGCGGGCGGAGTTCCGGCGCAGCGCGCGGCTCGCCCGCGTGAAGCACGCGTTCAAGCGCGTGCCCGGCCTGAAGGCCGCCGTGTACGGTATGAGGAGCCGTCGCCACGCGGCGGCGGACGCGAGGAGCGATCATGGACCTGTCCGGTAAGCGCGTGCTCGTCACAGGCGCCGACGGCTTCATCGGCAGCCATCTGGCCGAGGCGCTCGTCACAGCGGGCGCCGACGTGCGCGCGTTCGTGTACTACAACTCGTTCGGCTCGTGGGGCTGGCTCGACACCGTGCCGGCCGCCACGCGCGACTCGCTCGACGTCTTCGCCGGTGACGTCCGGGACCCCAACGGCGTGCGCACCGCGCTGAAGGGCTGCGACGCGGTGCTCCACCTCGCCGCGCTCATCGGCATCCCGTACTCGTACCACTCGCCGGACAGCTACGTGGATACGAACGTGAAGGGCACGCTCAACGTCCTGCAGGCCGCGCGCGACCTCGGCACGCAGCGCGTCGTCGTCACGTCGACCTCCGAGGTCTACGGCACGGCGCAGCGCGTCCCGATCGACGAGTCGCACCCGCTGCAGGGGCAGTCGCCGTACTCGGCCACCAAGATCGCGGCCGACAAGATGGCCGAGGCGTTCCACCGCTCGTTCGGCCTGCCGGTCGTCACCGTCCGCCCGTTCAACACCTACGGCCCGCGGCAGTCGGCGCGCGCGTTCATCCCGACCGTGATCACACAGCTGCTCGACGGCGCGGACGAGGTGCGGCTCGGCTCGCTGCACCCCACGCGAGACCTCACCTTCGTCGCCGACACGGTCGCCGGCTTCATCGCGCTCGCGTCATGCGACGCGGCCGTTGGGCGCGAGGTGAACCTCGGCACCGGCGTAGAGCACGCGGTCGGCGACGTGGCCGCAGCACTCGTGGACCTCATCGCACCCGGCACGCCCATCGTCGCCGACGACGAGCGCGTCCGGCCGGAGGCGAGCGAGGTCGAGCGCCTGCTCGCGGACGCGTCGCTCGCTCGCGAGCTCGCCGGCTGGGAGGCGCGCGTGCCGCTCGCCGAGGGCCTCGCGCGCACGGTCGAGTGGTTCCGCGACCCGGCGAACCGCGCGGGGTACAAGAGCGGCAGGTACAACGTCTAGGGAGGCCGCGTTGAGGGTGCTCGTCACCGGGGCGGCCGGCTTCCTGGGGCCCCACGTCATCGCCGCCGCGCGCGCGGCATGGCCGGCGATCGAGGTCGTCGGGCTCGACCTGCGCGACCGCTCGACGGCCGACCGGACGCTCGTCGTCGACCTGAAGGACGCGAGCGCCACGCGCGCGGCGCTCGAGGCCGAGGAGCCGGATGTCGTCTTCCACCTCGCCGGGCGGCTCGGCGGTACGGTCGACCAGCTCTACGTCGCCAACGTGACCGCGACGGCGAACCTGCTCGGCGCGATCGGTGCCGGCTCGCATCGCGCCCGCGTCGTGGTGCCCGGCTCGGCCGCGGAGTACGGCGCGGTACCAGAAGCCGAACTCCCCGTGTCTGAGGACCGTCCGCCCGCGCCGGTCTCGTTCTACGGGCGCAGCAAAGCGCAGCAGGTCGCGCTCGCGCTCGAGCACGCGCACGCGGGCCTCAACGTCGGTGTCGGCCGCGTCTTCCAGATGCTCGGCCCGGGCATGCCCGAGACGCTGTTCGCGGGCTCGGCCTGCGCCCAGTTCGCGGCGATCGCGGCCGCCGGCGGCTCCGGGGAGGTGAAGGTGGGTGATCTGACGCCCCGCCGCGACTTCCTCGACGTGACGGACGTCGCTTCGGCGCTCGTGACGATCGCCACTTCGGGGCCGTGCGGCGAGGTCTACAACGTGTGCAGCGGCACTTCCGTGAGCATGAGCGAGCTTCTGGAGATGATGGTCGAGGCGAGCGGTCTCGACGTGCGGGTGGTGCGGGACACCGACCGGTTGCGCGCGTCCGACGTGTCCGACAGCCGGGGCGACAACGCGAAGCTGCGCTCGCTCGGCTGGGAGCCGCGGCTCACCCTCGCCGAGAGCGTGGCGCGTGCCGCGGGCGAGGCGGTGTGCCGCGCATGAGGCCGCTCGAGGGGCGCACGATCGTCTTCGTCAACAACTTCGCCGGCCCCGGTCTCGGAGGTGGCGAGGAGCACCTGCTCGCGCTCGTGCGCGCGACCGTGGGTGCGGGCATGCACGCGCATGTCATCTGCCCGAAGCGCAGCGACCTGCGCGCTGCGGCCGCCGGCGCGGGAGCGATCGTGGCACCGTACGCGCTGGAGAAGCGCAACGTCGTCCGGACCGCCTCGCGCATCCGCAAGTACTGCCGGCGCTACGACGCGGCGGTCCTGCACACGACGGGATACCTCACGAACCTGCTCGGACGGCTCGCCAAGCGTGGCGGGCGGCCCTCACTCGTCAACACCGTGCACGTCGAGCCCGGCGCGCCGCGGGCGGCCGGGGGCGGAC
Organism: Actinomycetota bacterium; assembly: GCA_005774595.1. Taxonomy (NCBI): domain Bacteria; kingdom Bacillati; phylum Actinomycetota; species Actinomycetota bacterium. The sequence goes on along the minus strand of VAUM01000134.1, from coordinate 777 downwards.
GCGCCGCCCAGTTCGCGCGCGACATGCTCGACCGCCTCACCGCACACCGCGCCGATCTCGTGCTGCCGGTGTCCCGCGCGATCGCCGCGCGCCTCGTCGAGCTCGGCTACGATCCGGACCGGATGCAGGTCATCCCGAACGGCATCGACACCGTGACCGTCAACCGGCTCGCGCGCGGCACGTGCGACCTGCCGGCGACGATCGCCGACGACGCTCCGCTCGTGCTGTTCGCGGGCCGGCTCGAGGCGGTCAAGGACGTCGCGACGTTCGTGCGCGCCGCCGCGCTGGTGGCCGCCGAGCGCCCGGACGCCCGGTTCGTGGTGGCGGGCGAGGGCCCGCTCCGTGCCGAGGCGTAGACACTCGCGGCGACCCTCGGGCTCGGTGAGCGCATCGCGTTCCTCGGCTGGGTGGACCCGATCGAGCCGCTCGTCGAACGTGCGGCCGTTCTCGTGATGACCTCGCGTTCCGAAGGCTTCCCGATGCTCGCGCTCGAGGCGATGGCGCTCGGCCGGCCGGTCGTGGCGACGCGCGTCGGCGGCCTGCCGGAGATCGTGGCGGACGGCGAGACCGGCGTGCTCGTCGCGCCCGGCGACGAGGCCGCGGCGGCGCGTGCGATGTCGCGGCTGCTCGCCGATGCCGGAGAGCGGCGCCGCATGGGCACGGCGGCTCGCCACCTCATCGTCGACCGCTTCACGCAGGGCGTGATGACCTCGGCACATCTGGCCGCGTACCGGCGCCTGCTCGACCGCGCCGACACCGCCCGTGTGCGAGAATAGG
>VAUM01000133.1 GCA_005774595.1 Actinomycetota bacterium | reverse complement strand
CGCGTCATGTACGCGATCTGCTTCTTGTCCGCCGAGCCGCTGCCCGTCACCGCGAGCTTGACCTGCACCGGCGAGTACTCGCCGAGCGCAAGACCGGCTCCCGCGAGCGCGAGCAGCGCCGCGCCGCGGGCCTGGCCGGTCGCGAACGCCGACTTGGCGTTGGTGCCGAAGTAGACGCTCTCGACGGCGCACTCGGCCGGCGCGTAGCGCGCCACGACCTCGGCGAGTTCGGCGTGGATGGCGGCAAGGCGGTCGGGCAGCGGGTCGCGCGCGCGGGTGGTGATGCAGCCGTACGCGAGGCACTTCAGCCGGCTGCCGGCGCTCTCGACCACACCCCATCCGGTGTTGGCGAGGCCCGGATCGATGCCGAGCACGATCACAGGTCCCGCCCTCCCTCGCTCACCGGCAATCGAACATATGTTCAGTATAGCGGGAGCGGGCGGGGGCGCAATGACGGCGGGTGCTGACACTCGGAGACGGAACGTCGGGGCGACCCCCGTGCGCCCTGCGTCACCGCCTCGGAGATCGCGGATCGTCGCCGAACCGGTTCGATCCGCGCGCACCTCCGCTGCGTAGGGCTTCGAACGGCGGCGGGCGCTACTCCAGCGCCGCGGCGATCTCGTCGGTGAGCTCCATCGTGTGATACACGCCCTGGATGTCGTCGAGTTCCTCGAGCGCGTCCACGAGGCGCAGGACCTTCTTCGCGTCCTCGAGCGTCACCACGCTCGGCGTGGTCGGCTCCATGACCTGCTCGGCGCCCTTCACCGTCACGCCGGCGGCCTCGAGCGCCTTCTTGACCGCCATGACCTCGGCCGGCGCGGTGTAGACGAGCCACTCCTCGTCGCCCTCCTCGAGGTCCTCCCCGCCCGCGTCGGCGACGAGCAGCAGCAGTTCGTCCTCGTCGAGCCCCGCGGTCTTCTCGACCGCGATCTCGCCCTTGCGCTGGAACTGGAACGCGACCGAGCCCGAGGTCCCGAGGTTGCCGCCCGCGCGCGTGAATGCGACGCGCACGTCGGCGGCGGTGCGGTTGCGGTTGTCGGTGAGCGCCTCGATGTACAGCGCGATCCCGGCCGGGCCGTAGCCCTCGTAGATGACCTCCTCGTAGGCGGCCGCGTCGGCGCCCGCGCCGAACGCCTTGTCGATGGCCACCTGGATCTTGTCCTTGGGCAACGAGTAGCCGCGCGCCTTCTCGATGGCGGCCGCCAGCGACGCGTTGTTGTCCGGGTTCGGGTCGCCGCCGGTGCGCGCCGCCACGGTGATGATGCGCGACAGCTTGCTGAACAGCGCCGAGCGCTTCTTGTCCTGCGCCGCTTTGCGGTGCTTGGTGGTCGCCCACTTGGAGTGTCCGGACATGTCGTGCCTTTCGGTGTCGGTGCCGTGCGTTGCGAAGGGGCTGCGCGCCCTACCTCGCGCCCACGACCTCCTCGAGGAAGTACCGGTGGATGCGGGGGTCGCCCGTCAATTCGGGATGGAAGGTGGTCGCCATCAGGTCGCCCTGCCTCGCCGACACGATGACGCCCTCGTGCTCGCACAGGACGTCCACGCCCTCGCCGACGCTCTCGATCCACGGCGCGCGGATGAACACGCCGCGGAACGGCGCGCCGTCCACACCGCGGTGCTCGAGGTCGGACTCGAACGAGTCGATCTGCCGCCCGTAGGCGTTGCGGCGCACGGCGATGTCCATGATGCCGAGCGGCGACTGCCCGGGCGCGGCGTCCACGATCTCGCGCGAGATGAGGATGGCGCCGGCGCAGGTGCCCCAGATCGCCAGCCCCTCGTCGTGCAGCCCGGCGAGTGCGCCGGTGAAGCCGTACGTGTCGGCGAGCTTGGCGATGGTGGTCGACTCGCCGCCCGGCAGGATGAGCCCGGCGCAGCCCTCGAGCTGCTCGGGCTTGCGGACCGCCACGGCACCGACGCCGAGGCTCTCGAGCATCAGGATGTGCTCGCGGAACGCGCCCTGCAGCGCGAGGACGCCGATGCGCACCTAGACCCCCCGGTCCTGCATCCGCTCGGCGGCGGGGACCTGCGGGGCGCTGATACCGACCATCGGCTCGCCGAGGTCCTCCGAGACCCGGGCGATCACGTCGGCGTCCTCGAAGTGCGTGGTCGCCTCGACGATGGCCGCGGCGCGCTTGGCCGGATCGCCGCTCTTGAACACGCCCGAGCCCACGAAGATGCCGTCGCAGCCCAGCTGCATCATGAGCGCGGCATCCGACGGCGTCGCGATGCCGCCCGCGGCGAAGTTCACGACCGGCAGCGTGCCGTTGACCTGCACCCAGCGCACGAGGTCGACCGGCACGCGCATCTGCTCGGCGAGGTCGGCGAGCTCATCGTCACCCGACGCGGTCTTCACGGTGTCGATGTCGCGGAGCATCTTGCGCATGTGGCGCACGGCCTCGACGACGTCGCCGGTGCCCGGCTCGCCCTTCGTGCGGATCATCGCCGCGCCCTCGTCGATGCGCCGTAGCGCCTCGCCCAGGTCGCGCGCGCCGCACACGAACGGCACCTTGAACGCCCACTTGTCGACGTGGTGCTCCTCGTCGGCGGGTGTGAGGACCTCGGACTCGTCGATGTAGTCCACGGCCAGCGACTCGAGGACCTGCGCCTCGACGAAGTGGCCGATGCGGCACTTCGCCATGACCGGGATCGACACGGCCTCGAGGATCTCGCGGACCTTGCGCGGATCGGCCATGCGCGCGACGCCGCCCGCGGCACGGATGTCGGCCGGCACGCGCTCGAGCGCCATGACGGCGCACGCGCCGGCGTCCTCGGCGATCTTGGCCTGCTCGGCGTTGACGACGTCCATGATGACGCCGCCCTTGAGCATCTCGGCGAGGCCGGTCTTGACGCGGATCGTGCCGGTCTCGGCGCCTGACGGGTTGTCCACGGTGCGTCTCCTTGAGGTGGGTCACGGCCTGATCCGGCCGGTGCGTGCGTTGCCGGGCTTGCGATTCTACCTGAAGCGGCGCGGGCCTACTGCCACGTGATGGTCTGGTTGGTCGGGATGACCTGGAACCACGTGTTGCCGGTCCCGAGCTTGATGACAGTGCCGTCCGCGTCGTGGAACTCAGGTGGGGCGTCCGCGCCGGCCGACCACTCGCCCTCGATCTTCACGCCGTCGCGGAAGACGGTCGCCTTCCCCTTGCCCGCGAGTTCGATGTCGAGCGTCGGCGAGCCGGCGACGTCGCGCTTGGCGGTCGTGGTGGTCTTCGTCCACATCACCACCACGTTGCGTGCGGTCAGCTGCTTCTTGGTCTCGCCGTCGGTGTGCGGCGTACCGCGGTCCCAGCGCAGGTAGAGGTTGGTGCCCGGGTCGTACTGCCACTTCGCCTTGGCCTGGTCCGAGAACGGGATGTTGATGATCGTGACCGGCGGGGTGGCTTCCGCGCTGCGTCGCAGGAACGAGAACGGGCGTACCGTCTGCGTGGTCGGCCACTTGGCCGCCGCGCCCACCGTGCGCGCCTTCGCGAGGTCGATGAACAGGTTGTGCGGCGCCTTGCGCGTCTTGAGGCGCTCGTAGCAGTCGGTGCTGCCGCCGTTCTCGGCGAGTTCCTGAAGGCCGGCGGAGCGGATCTTCGTGTAGACGACGTTGTTGGCGCCCGCGAACGAGAACATCGCGCCGTACTGCGGGACGATGTCGAGGTCCGACAGGCGCGCGCTGCGCACCGGCCCGAGCAGGTAGGCGGGCTGGTTCGAGTGGAAGATCGCGTTGAAGCGCGTGATGCCGCCCTCGGCGAGCGACTCGTAGACGACGTCGGCCTGGTCGAGCCCGACCTGCGGCTTGGCTGCCGGGTTGTTCTCGATCTTCACGGAGATGACGCGGCGTGTGATGGCGGTGGCATCGGGCGCGTCGAGGCCGGTGAGCGGCCAGCGCGGCGGCACCGGTGGCTTGGCTGCGGTGCGCTCCTTCATCGCGACCGGCCACGGCGAGGTCACGACCGCCGGCGCTGGCTTGCACGCGGGCAGCGCGCCGAGCGCGAGCGCCGCGAGCAGTGCGGCCGCCATCGCCGTGAGCGTGCCGTTGCGGTGCGTCATCCGTCCTCCGTGGTCCGTCAAGCCTTCGTCGCTCGGTCAGGGTAGCACGGCGGACACGGCGCGATTGCGCACCTCACGCCGCGGCAATACAGTGGATGCAGCCAGCCGCCGTCACGGAGACGCCATGCCCTGCAGCCTGCTCCACGTGGTCGAACAGGCCGACCTGGACCCGTACGCGGATCCGGACCTCAAAGACCTCGTCGGCCGCATGCCGACGTTCTACTGCACGAACTGCAACCCGCTCAAGCACCTCATGGCGAGCGAGGCCGCGCGCTGCCTGGACCGCGCTGCTCCGTGCTGGAAGCGCACCGAGAAGATCTGCGAGTAGCGGACCGGCGCGCTCACGCCCCCGCGCGCTCCGCGCGGACTGCCCGCCAGACGAGCCACGCGCCCGCGAGCACCATCGGGACGCTGAGCAGCTGCCCGGTCGTCGTGTGCGCGAACAGGAAGCCCATCTGCGCGTCGGGCTCGCGGAACGCCTCGACGAAGATGCGGAAGACGCCGTAGAGCGAGAGCATCCAGCCGATCATGAGCCCGTCGGGACGCTTCCTCCTCGCGAGCCACACCATGACGAGGAAGATGACGAGTCCCTCGAGCAGCGCCTCGTACAGCTGGCTCGGGTGCCTCGGCAGCGGCCCCGCGCCGGGGAACACCATCGCCCACGGCGCGTCGGAGACGCGGCCCCACAGCTCGCCGTTGACGAAGTTGGCGACTCGGCCGAAGAACAGCCCGATCGGCGCGCCGACCGCGCCGACGTCGCACAGGCGCAGGAACGTCTGCTTCAGCCGCCGCGACTCCACGACGGCGGCCAGCAT
>VAUM01000132.1 GCA_005774595.1 Actinomycetota bacterium | reverse complement strand
CACGAGGGTGATCGCCCCCCGGGAGTGGGCGTCGGCGAGTTCACGGGCATCGGCGGAACCCGCCTCGGACTTGATCCACTTGACCCCGACCGACGCATCGAGCACGAGCAGGTCGCCGGTCATCGTCCCGCCTCGCCCGAGGTCTCCCGGGCCTCGCGGAGGATCTCGAGCGTGGGCCGGTCGTCGAGCACCGGCTGCTTCTGGAGCTCGTCGATGAACGCGAGGAACTCCTCGCCGGCCTTGCGCCGCCGCGCGGCCTCGTCGCCGGCCTTCTCCTGGGTGACGTAGCGCGCTGATGCCTCGCGGATCACGGCCGAGCGCGACAGCCCGCGCGCGTGCGCGATCCCGTCGAGCTCGTCGACGAGTCCGTCGGGCAGGGTGATGGTGATCCGCTCGGTCATTGGGGGTAGCATACCACACATGCATACCAAGGGGTATGCAAGTACCTGGGTAGCTTCGCGGGTCGACCCTGATCTTGCGAACTACCGCACAACGCGGTAACATTACCGCGAAACGCGGTACATTGGAGGCTACGATGACCCCCGCTCTCGAAGGCGTGCTCGGCAACCGTTCAGCAGCGCAGGTCCTGCTGTTCATCGAGGCGTACGGTTCAGGGCACGCGCTGCGCATCGCCAACACCTACGGCGTCGCGGTGAGCTCGATCCAGCGGCAGTTGCGACGACTAGAGGCGTGCGGCGTGCTGGTGAGCCGCATGGTCGGGAGTGCCCGCGTGTTCGAGTTCGACCCGCGGAACCCCACCGTTCGCAATCTCCGCCCGTTCCTGCAAGCAGAACTCGCCTCGCTGCCTGAGGCCGAGGCGAACGCATACTATCGCCAGCGGCAAAGGCCGCGCCGAACGGGGAAGAGGAGCTGATGTGATGGCAGCGATCGACCGGAGCACCACGCCGCAGGAGATCGCCGCGCTCGTGAGCCAGGCGCTCCAATCCGCCGGCATCCCCGCTACGCTCTCCGGCGGTGCCGCGGTCGCCCTGTACAGCGAGAACGAGAGAGCCACGATCTCGACTTCGTGACATCCGAGCGCCTCTCGGTGATAGCCGCGGCGATCCAACCACTCGGCTTCGCGTGCACGCCGGGCGCGCGCCAGTTCGAGCATCCCGAGTCGGACTACTACGTCGAGTTCCCCTCGGGTCCGCTCGCGTTCGGCCAGACGGTCGTTCGCGATGAAGATGCGTGTACCGTCGAGACACCCTTCGGACCGCTGCGCGTGGTCACGCCGACGCAGTGCGTCATGGACCGCTTGGCCGCGTACGTGCATTGGAGGGACAACCCGTCGTTCGATCAGGCGATCATGGTCGCGAGGCGCCAGCCGATCGACTGGAACGCGCTGGACGCATGGGCGAGGGGCGATGAGGTTGACCCGGATATCGTCGGGCGACTGAAGCGGCTCGCAGAAGCGGGCTGACCGCTAGCACTCCCGCGCTCCCGCTGGCACTCGCTGTGGTAGAGTGCCAACCCGGAGGTGCGACTTCCCCCATGAACACGGAACGCCGCCGCCGCATCCTCGCGGCGCTCGTCGAGGAGTACATCCGCAGTGCGCAGCCGGTGGGCAGCAAGGTGCTCGTCGAGCGCTACGAGCTGGGCTGCAGCCCGGCGACTGTGCGCAACGAGCTCGCCATCCTCGAGGAGACCGGCTACGTCTTCCAGCCGCACGTCTCGGCCGGGCGCGTGCCCACCGACGTCGGCTACCGCGAGTACGTCGACGCGATGTCGCCGACGAGCCGCTCGCTGTCGCGCGACGACATCTCCGCGATCCACGACCGCTTCGTGCACGGCGCCACCGAGATCGGCGACCTCATGCGCGACACCGCGTGCCTGCTCTCGCGCCTCACGAGCTACGTCGCCGTCGTGCTCACGCCCGCAGCCTCGGCCGCGCGCATCCGCAAGGTCGACCTCGTCTCGCTCGCGCCGCGCCGCGCGCTCGTCGTCGTCATCACCGACACCGGCCAGGTCCTCAACCGCATGATCGACCTCGAGGCCGAGGCGACCGGCGATGACCTGCGCGTGGTCGAGTCGGCCCTGAACCACGCGCTCGACGGCACGCTCGCCGAGCACGTCCGCCTGCGCCGCGAGGGGCTCACGCTCGACGCTGTCCGCGCCGCGCTCGCCGCGCGCGTGATGGACGAGGTCGTCGACTGCCTCATGGAGGCCGACCGCGCCCGCGTGCGCCAGGCCGGCACCGCGTCGCTGCTGGAGCAGCCCGAGTTCGCCGGCGCAGACTCGCTGCGGCCGCTGATGGCGCTGCTGGAAGACGGCGTGGCGCTGCTCGAGACGCTCTCGGGCGTCATGCGCGACAGCGGGGTCGTGGTCCGCATCGGCCACGAGAACCCGCGCGACGACCTCGGCAACGTGAGCCTGGTCGCGGCCAACTACGGCGGCGGCGGGGAGTCCGAGGGCATCGTCGGCGTCATCGGCCCGACGCGCATGAACTACCCGCGCGCGATCGCGTCGGTGCGCGCGGTGTCCGACGGGCTGACGGACGCGCTCGGCGAGCCGGCGCGCGACGAGGACCGGGGCCGCGCGTGACGCCGCCGCCGGAGACCGACTACTACGAGGTGCTCGGCGTCTCGCGTGACGCCAGCCCTGACGAGATCAAGAAGGCGTACCGCGCGAAGGCCCGCGAGACGCACCCCGACGTCGCGGACCACGACGGCGCCGAGGATGCGTTCAAGCAGGTCGGCGAGGCGTACGAGGTGCTCTCGGACCCCGAGAAGCGCCGCATCTACGACACCTACGGCACGGCCGACCCGCGCATCGCGGGCGCCGGGACCGGCGGGGACTTCTACTCGGTGGGAATGGACGACCTGTTCGGGGCGTTCTTCGGCGGCGGGTTCGGCGGTGCGCCGCGGCGCGCCAGCGGCGAGGGCCGCGACATGGCCGCACAGCTCGTGGTGACGCTCGAGGAGGCCGCGCACGGTGCCGAGAAGGACCTGCGCATCGCGCGCGACGCGCGGTGCGAGACGTGCGCGGGTAGCGGCGCGGCGGAGGGTGGCAGCGTCGTGACCTGCCCGGACTGCGCCGGCACCGGCAGCAAGCGCACCTCGCGGCGCACGTTCCTCGGAACGTTCGAGTCGCTGTCACCGTGCGACCGGTGCGGGCAGACCGGCGTGATCGTCGACAAGCCGTGTACCGCGTGCGGCGGCGTCGGCCGCCGGCGCAGCGACGACATGGTGCGCGTGACCGTGCCGGCGGGCATCCGCGACGGCATGCGCCTGCGCGTCCCGGGGATGGGCGAGGCGGGCGTGCGCAACGCGCGCGGCGGCGACCTCATCGTCACGGTGCGCGTGGCTCCGCACGAGTATCTGCACCGCGAGGGCGACGACCTGCACTGCCGCCTGACGCTCACGATGACGCAGGCCGCGCTCGGGGCAGACGTCGCCGCCTGTGGCATCTGGGGCGACGAGACGGTCCACGTGGGCGCGGGCGCCCAGCACGGCGACACGGTGCGTGTGCGGGGCCGCGGGATGCCGCATGCGAACGGCTCGGGCCACGGCGACCTGCACGTCCACCTCGCAGTCGAGGTGCCCCGCAAGCTCACGAAGCGCCAGAAGGAGCTGCTGACCGAGCTGTCCGAGACGCTCGGCGACGCCAAGCGCGCGACCGTGATGGAGCGCGTGCGCGACTGGCTCGGCGGGTAGGGCGGCCGAGGCGATGTCGCGCCACCGCTTCTTCCTGACCGGCCCGGTCGGCGACGACGGCGTCCTGCCGCTCTCCGACCGCGATCTTCACCACGCTCGCGACGTGCTGCGCCTGCGCGCCGGCGAGGAGATCGCGGCGGTGGAGCCGGGCGGGCGCGTGCTGGCGGCGCGCGTGGCCGAGGAGCCCGCCGCGGGTATGCGTGTCGAGGTCGTGGGCGAGCTTCCCGGCGAATCGGGCCTGCACGTGTGGCTCGTGTGCGGCGTGTGCAAGGGCGAGCGCACCGACCTGGCCGTGCGGATGGCGGTCGAGGTGGGCGCGGCGGGCGTGGTGCCGGTGCTGACCGAGCGCACGGTCGTGCGGCTCGAGGGCGACAAGCTGCGCGCGCGCGGCGACAGGTGGCGACGGATCGCCGAGGAGGCCGCGAAGCAGTCGGGCCGCGCGTTCGTGCCGTACGTGGCCGACCCGGTGGAGCTGTCGTTCGTGCGCGACGCACTGCCCGGGTGCACGCGCGTGCTCGTGCCGTGGGAGGAAGCCGGCGAGGGCGCCCGGGGGGTTCGGGGCGCCCTTGAGTCGCTCGGAACGATCGTTCCGACGAACCCGAGGAGCGCCGAAGAGGCCCGGGATGCCGGCGATGCCGGCGTGGTCGCCGTGGTCGTCGGTCCCGAGGGTGGCCTGACGGACGGCGAGGTCGCGCTGCTCGAGTCCGAGGGCGCCGTGACCTGCACGCTCGGGCCGATCGTGCTTCGCTCGGAGACCGCGGCGGTCGTCGCGCTCGCGCTCGTGCTGCACGAGCTCGGGGGCCTCGGTGGCGCCTGACGCGCCGCGCGTCGCGTTCGTCACACTCGGCTGCAAGGTCAACCGCGCGGAGTCCGAAGCGGTGCTCGGCGAGCTGCTCGGTGCCGGGTGGGAGGTCGCTGTGCGCGCCGCCGACGCCGACGTCGTCATCATCAACACCTGCACGGTGACCGCCGAGGCCGACCACAAGGTCCGCAAGGCGGTGCATCGCGCGTTGCGCGAGTGCGCAGGGCCGGTGGTGGTGACCGGGTGCGCGGCGGTGATAGGCGGGCCGCAGTTCGCCGCGCTCGATCCGCGCGTGGTGGTCGAGTGCGACAAGACGCGGCTGGCGGTGGTGACCGCGGAGGCGGCGGCCACGGGTCCGGACCACCGAGAGCCTTCCGGCGGGATGGCGTCACATGCGACGTCGCCGGCGACGTCACATAC